>SLDG01000123.1 GCA_007125355.1 Balneolales bacterium
CAGCTGAGCTACCCACTGTCTTTACCACTTTGTAGCTACCCGAGCTTTTGTCAATAACCTGCACGCTTGTGCTTCCGCTTTTATTTCGTTTTTTACGTACAAACATGCGCTAAAATACACTAAAAAACACTGCGGGACACCCAAGAATCAATTTTTAGACTCGTAAGTCATTAAATATCAATACCCGAAAAAATCAACACAAAAAAGTGCGGAAGTCAGGAGCCGAAACCAAAGCGGTTATTGAGCTATTTTCTAAGGACAAACCAACTCTGTCATTAATAGCGGAATACCGGCACTATAATACGCCAAGGACAACCAAATTAATCCGGCATGTAGTCGAACCAGTGATGATAGTAGTTTTCAAGTTATTATGAAGTTACCCATTTCAGGCTCTGGTAGAGACGCAAAATCTTGCGCCTCTACTGTGCGTCATGGGCAAAAATGGTTGATTTTGTTGTATTTAAAACAAGGTATTCGGGTTTGTCCTACCGTGCCTCGATTATCGGGGAGCGATGCGAAGACGAAGGGTTGGCATTAGTGGATTAAAAAGCACTCCTTGATAGTGCAGACAATCCTTCGGCGACGCCGATAGAACTATCTAAACCTTTATAACATCTGGGCTCGGCTGCTCAGGATGACGATGCTTTTAAGAGAATACTTTTAAAACATTTATTACACATTACCCCACCGAAACTACTCAATAATTATATCAAACGGCAATCGCGCATACGTATGATTTGGGTCATCGAGTTGATTCAGGTAGTTGAATATAGATAGCAGATTAGATGGTAATTTCGACATCGTGTTTTCGCGTACACCTGCTTCACCAATTACGCTTACATTAAAGCTTCTCAGGATTCTGGTCCTGAAATCATCTTCGCGCTCGTATGTTTTAATTCTCCAGTCGTCTGTTTCGGCAAGCTCAGCGGCTTTGGCAATAGCATCTCTGAGGCCGCCGATTTCATCTACGAGACCTAACTCAAGCGCATCGAGACCGGTCCATACACGGCCTTCGGCTATTTCAGCGGCGTGCGTTCTGTCCATATTGCGACCTTCTGATACCCGATACAGAAAATCATCATACGTTTCCATAGTTGAAGAATGGATGATTTCCCATTCTTCTGCTGTCGGTGAACGGTCACTGGTTCTCAGGTCAGCAAACGGATGCGTTTTAATGCCATCATAGGTAATCCCGTACTCCTCAGAAATTTCATCTAACACCGGGAACATGGAATACACCCCAATCGACCCTGTAACTGTCGCTGGCGCGGCAAAAATATGGTCGGCATAACTGGAAATCCAATATCCCCCTGAGGCTGCCACATTTCCCATACTCACAACAACAGGCTTTTCCTGGGCAAGCAAGCGCATTTCCCTTAAAATAATTTCAGATGGAGTAACACCACCGCCCGGGCTGTTTACTCTAACGACAACCGCTTTAACATCTTCGTCTGTTCTTATCCCTCTAAGAAGCCTTGCGGTATAGTCACCGGCAATGTTGCTTTTGCCGCTACCACCTACAATTCCACCTTCTGCTATAACAAGCGCTATGTTATCTTTACCGCTTTCGTATTTTTTACTGCCTACATTATTGGCATAATTGGCATAACTGACTTGTGTGAACGGTTTGCTTTCATCCTCAATTTCTGTAAATGCTCTCAACGCGTTTAAGGCTTCATCATAATAAGTAATACGGTCAGCAAAACCGGCATCGAGTACGGCATTGGCATCACGCATTCTCGCCGGGTCAGATGAAAAAGCCTGAATAAACTCGGGTTCTATCCCCCTTGATTCCGAGACAGCCTGCAAAAACTGATTGTAAGAGCCCTCAAGAATCGACATGCGTTGTAATCGATCTTCAGCACTCATTTCCGTCCTGAAATACGGCTCCAATGCCGACTTAAACGAACCTGCTCTTGAAATGTACAGCTTTACGCCAAATCGCTCCATTGCATTCTTGTAAAACGTGCGTGAAGTACTGTATCCGGGCACATTCAGGCTTCCGAACGGATGCATAAAAATGCTGTCAGCTACAGAAGCCAGAAAATAGGAACGCATGTTATAGGAATCATTGTAAGCATAAATGGGCTTGCCTGATTCTCTGAAATCTTCGAGTGCCTGTCGGACTTCGAGCAGTGTTGCCTGTCCGGAAAAATAAGTACCGCCTGTCGGCACGCTACCGGTGAGATAAATCCCCGAAATCCGCTCATCTGTTGCAGCATAATCTATGGTATGCAGCAGCTCACGAAAATTTATTGTAGATGAAACCCCACCGCCTAAAACAGCATTTTGGATAATCTCGCTCGGCTCAACCGTTACAGGCCTGTCGCTGATAGGGCGATTTATATTCAAAACCAGCACTGAGCCTTTTTTCACTTCCGGTTTGTCATCCTTAACCGCGAAAAAAACTACAGCTGAGAAAATTCCAATGATGATAAATAGCGTCACAAAAATGGCGACGAATATAGATAATAGGTTGAGCAAAAATTGTTTCATTTTTTATTTAGTTTGTTTTTGGGATTTTTGTGCAAGAGCGAGAATACCTGTTCCTGATTGATTGCTACCGACAGTATCTGCAAGCATAAGTATTAATGATGGCAGAAGTGTAAAAATATACCAGAATGGAAGCAGTAACACACCGAAAAATCCGACCCGATTCAAAAACAACATGGGTAATTTGATAAGCATAACCCAGGCAGCATGGCCAAATTTGCCGTATGTGTATTGAATTTTTACGGGATTAAACCCTGCCAGTTTCAATTTTTCTGTGATGTCTTCTTTGGAATATCCGGCACGGGCGTGTTCATCTACAAAAAACTCATCATCGCCGGCGTCTTCTTCAGCTAAATGCGATGGAGAATGCATCAAAAAAAATCCGCCGGGATTCAGACTTTCGAACATGTTTATCATGACACGAACATCTTCGTGGATATGCTCAAGTACATCCACACATAAAACAAAATCGTAATCCGGTTCTTTGTAGTCCAACAAATCCTGTTTTTCGATCTCCATACGGCCATTTTCGACCTGTTTTTTGAAGTAAAACCGGCAATCATCCAGATAATCGTCTTTTACATCTACCGCTTTCACGAAACTTTGGCTGAAAATATTCAGCAATACACGGTCGTACTGCCCGAAGCCGTTTCCTGCATCCAAAATTTTGTTGATTTCATTGCCATTGATACGCTTCAATTCACGAAGGATTTTTCTGACGTGCCAGCTTCGCAGAAAAAACAAGTCCAGGGTCAAATAAAATAACCACCTGAGAAAACGTGAATTTCTAATAATCCCAGCGAATCTATCTTTAACCGGGTCGTACGCAATCTGACTCATTCTCCGCCCCTTATGGTTCCTCTGATATTTATCCGTTTTTCATCTTTTCTGTTTCGGGATATCATCTCGCCAAACAAACCAATAGTGAAGAACTGTATACCAAGCAGAATCAGTAGAATACCGAAGAGTAGCAACGGCCTGCCTGCCAGAAACTGATTAAAAAATATCCGCATAATTACCAGATAAAGCGTAATACCACCACCTGCAATCAGAAAACCTGAACCGAGTGTACCGAAGAAATGCATCGGGCGCTGTAAATAAAAATGGATAAACATGAGCGTCAATAAATCCAGAAAACCGTTTATGAACCTGGATAGCCCAAACTTAGACTTCCCATATTTACGCGGATGATGTTTTACTTTTTTCTCCTGAATATTTCTGTAGCCATCCCAATATGCGAGCAATGGAATATACCGGTGCATCTCTCCATACAAATCGAGCCGGTCTACAACTTCTTTTCTGTAGGCTTTCAAACCGCAGTTGAAATCATGCAGCTTTATCCCTGTAACAATCGACGTTATTTTATTGAAAAACCTGGATGGAATGGTTTTAGTGATTGGATCTCTCCGCTTTTGCTTCCATCCGCTAACAAGGTCGGCGCCATTTTTAATCATTTCGATCATTCCAGGAATTTCGGCAGGATCGTCTTGTAAATCGGCGTCAATAGTCACAACGAATTCGCCTTCTGCAATTTTAAACGCTTTATCTAAAGCATTACTTTTGCCGTAATTCCTGCGAAACTGAATACCTCTTACCTGCTTGTGCTCATTAGCCAACTTTTGAATTACATCCCAGGAATTATCCGTAGAGCCGTCATCCACGAAAATTACTTCAAATGAATAATCGGACGTCAGAGCATCTTCAATCGCTTGATATAATTCAATTAAAGATTCCTCTTCATTCAATAATGGAACAATTACGCTGACCTTGTTTAAAATCTTCTCCAATGGCAGAGATACATTTATTCGTTAATATTTTCAGTTTTCTACAGCCCTAAAATAAGTATTTTGAGATGTATTATTATATGCAGATTTTACATGCAGATAGTATCTTTGAATGATGGTGATTGTCAATGTCTTTTTTGCGATTCAATTATTTATATTGAGGCTATGAAAAACCTTGGTTTTACTAAGCCTTCAATCGGGTTATTATGAAAAAATTATACTACAGTATCGGAGAAGTCAGCGAGCGAACGGGCGTAGAAACCCATGTTTTAAGATACTGGGAGAGTATTTTTCCCCAATTAAATCCCACAAAAAACAGAGCAGGCAAACGCTTATACAACGAAGGCCATATTGATGTAGCATTGAAACTGAAGGAGCTTATCAAGGATAAAAAATTCAGTACCGCCGGCGCGCTACGAGCTCTGGAAAACAAACCCAAGGACGAAATCGAAGCCACAGAAGACGGGCTTCCTGTAGATTTAAAGCGTGACCTGTCTGAAATAAAAATTCTTCTTCAGCGAATATATGAGCAATTGTAGTACATTAACCGCATGAAATTAATCCCACTATTCCCACTTCAAATTGTTGTTTTTCCAAATCAGATAATCCCCCTGCATATATTCGAAGAGCGCTACAAAAAGATGATTTCGGAATGCCTGAAGAAAGATCAACCCTTTGGAATTGTAAGTTACATTGACAAAAAAATATCTTCCGTTGGCTGCCTTTGCTCTATTGAGAAAGTCCATAAAAGCTATAGCGATGGCAAATACGACATCGTTTGCAGGGGAATTGACCGGTTTTTAACGCATTCCTACAACTCGAATGATGTATATTTAAAGGGAAATGTGACTCTGTTCCATGATGAAGAATTACCCCCTGCGACAGAATCCCATCTTTTTAACGATGTCCTTAAAAAATTTAAAAAGTTACTGCAGGCGTCTATCACAATTCTTGAAGATACCGAAGTTGCAGATCCTGCTAATTCTTTCGAATTTGGACATTCTGTGGGATTTGATCTTGCCCAAAAACAAAATTTACTTGAAATTAAAACAGAGCAGGAACGCCTGAAATTTATATCCAAACATATTGATTCGGTACTCCCAAAGATGAAAGCCGCGGAAGAAATTAAAAGCAGAATTCGGAATAATGGCCATTTCAGGCAATTTCCACCAATCACATTTAATCCCGATTAATATCATGCCTCTAAGCAAAGTTCAAAAAGGAAAATTCAGTTTTTTTACGATAGAAACCGGGCGGTTCAGCCTTGATGGCGGGGCTATGTTCGGTGTGGTTCCAAAAACAATGTGGAGCAAGAAAATAGAATCTGATGAGAAGAACAGAATTCCAATGGCCATGCGCTGTTTATTGGTACATTCTTCAGAAACTGACAGGCTCTACCTCATAGACAACGGTGCCGGAACAAAATTCGATGAAAAAATGAGTGCCATTTACGGATTGTACTACGATGAAGGAACACTGGAATCATCTCTCGCTGAGCACGGTTTTTCTGTTGATGATATTACGGATATGATTTTTACACATCTCCACTTCGACCACTGCGGTGGGAGCACGGCTTTTAATGAGAATGGCGAAGCCGAAATTGTCTTCAAAAATGCAACACATTGGGTTTCGAGAAAACAGTGGGTAAATGCTAATACAGCTAATGAACGCGAAAAAGCCTCTTTTCTGCCCGAGAATATCGAGCCTCTGAGACAAAGCAGAAAACTAAAGCTGATTACGGAAGATCATGAATTTGAAAAGGGATTTACGATCGAAATGGTCAACGGCCACACAAAAGGCCAAACTCTACCATGTTTTGATACCGATAATTTCAAGATGGTGTATGGAGCTGACCTGCTTCCCACCCACGCGCACATCCCCCTGCCGTGGATTATGGGATACGATTTATACCCCGTTGACACATTAAGCGAAAAAAAGAAACTGCTTGAAAAGTGGAGCAATGAGGGGCGTTATTTGTATCTTGAGCACGATGCTGAACATGAAATTGTAACCATCGAGAAAAAAGGCGAACGCTATAGCGCGGGCAAATCATTAACATTAAACGAACTTTGAGAGCATCATTTCTCACTTTATTTCTGATCAATTTCAGGATTTTTTTTAGTTGTGGATGAACATCTCAAAAACGCTTTCTGTTTTCAATAAATAAGGAACCTTGCCGTTAAGCATACAGCCCACGGACAACGAACAGGATTATCAGGTGAAGGAAAACAAAGACGAAAAACAACAGATAAACGATTATCGCAACATTGTTCAGCGATATCGTTCAAAGCTAAACCGGAATCGGATTTTATCCGTCATCTCAGGTTTTTTGGTGGCTTTTTTGGCCATTTTTCTTGTTTTTCTTTTTGTTGAGCAAACTTCCTGGCTTTCTCCCCTTTTAAAATCGGTATTTGCAGGCGCGGCTGTTTTGGCCGGAATCGGAGCTGCAATCTGGATTTTCAAATCACTGAATTTTTATCGTGAAGGTGATTATTACCGGCGGGTGACAAGAGACAAAAACCTTAGCTCACTACGATACCTGTTAGATTTAACTGCTGAAACTACAGATGACCCATCTCTGCTCAAAGACGCAGCGGTTAAACAAAACCTGAATGCGCTAAACCCACAAAAAGTGAAAGCTACTTTTGCTGAGTGGAATAAAGGTGCCTCCGAAAGTTCTCTTTTTAAAACACTTAGTATAAGTACACTTCTATTGTTACTGGTTACGGCAGTGTTCAGTTGGCAAAATCCGAATACCACGCTTCGCGCTGGCACTTTTTGGGTGGCCTATGAAAAACCCAATCCATTTAATTACGCCGTTGATCCCGGCGACACGCTTATCGAGCAAGGTTCCCGTTTTTACGTAACTGCAAATTTTGATGGCCCAAAGCCCGACCGTGTTGTATTATCATTCAGAACATTGGTTGAAGAAGAATTCAGATTAATGCCCATGGAAGAAACCACACCCGGAACGTTTGTATCTGAATCAATTGAGGCGTTTTCTGATCTTATGTATTACGTCAGAATGGATGAATTTCGCTCAGATACTTTTTCAGTGGAGACATCCCAAATCCCACGATTCCGCGAACTGGTAGTCGAGACCATTCCTCCGGGATATACCAATCTCGAAACTCAAACTCATACATATCCTTTCAGCAGAATTGAGATCCCCGAAGGCTCAGAAATAAACATCAGAGCGAAAGCGAATAAGGATTTGACAGATGTTATCATGAAACGTCGTACCGAATCCAATATAGAACTTGCGAATGATTCGCTTCAGATTTGGAATACTACCTTCCAACTTGCTGAATCCGATTCCATTCGTTTCAGCCTGAAGGATGCTGACGGGCTAGCAAATCGTAATCCTTTTGGGTTTACCATCAGTGCAATAAAAGATCAATATCCGTCGGTTCGCATTACGCGTCCGGAGCTGGTAGTGCAGAAACTCAATCCTGAATCATTGTCTGTTAGTTTTGAAGCGAGAGACGACTACGGATTTTCATCCATTCATCTGCGATATGAAGTTCTGGAGGGCTTCAGTGATGCCACAAGACGCGGTTCAGTTCGGCTTTCACGCAATGCACCCGCTTCGGTGAATTCTACTTATGAGTGGGATTTGCGTCCGCTTAGCCTTCAGGCGGCTGATGAGGTAACTTATTGGATTGAAGTTAATGATAACGACGCGTTTAACGGATTTAAACGTGCTGAATCGGCTCGACATATTCTCAGAGCTACATCACTGGCAGAACATTTTTTGGATCAGGAACAACGCGAAGACAACGTAGACAGCGCGCTTGACGACCTTGCCAGACAAAGCGAACAAACCCGCGAGGAACTCCGTCAATTAAGGGAAGACATCCTGCAAAATCCCGATGACAGCTGGGAACAGCAAAGAAAAGTTGATGAATTGATGGATCAGCAGGAAAGCATGAAGGATCAGCTTGATGATATGATGCGGGAATTTGAGCAACTCAGACAAGAGCTGCAGCAGGATGATATTCTTTCGGAAGATACGCTAAGGAAATACGAAGAACTGCAACAACTTTTTGAGGAAATTGACGACCCTGCCATTCAGGAAATGCTCGAAAAATTACGCGAAGGCCTTGAAAATATGGACAGGGATCAGATCCGTGAAGCAATGGAAAATCTGGAGTTTAATGAGCAGGCGCACCAGGAGCGGCTTGAGCGGACTATTGAGCTTTTAAAACAGCTTCGCATAAATGCCGAAATGGATAAAATGGCTGCCATGCTTGAGGAGCTTCAGAAACTCGAAGAGCGCATAATGGAAATGGAAGATACAGATGATCAGCTCCAACAGCAGGAAAGCGTTCAGCAGCAGTTAGAAGAGCTGATGGAGCAGTTTGAGCAACTTCCCGAAAAAGGGCCGCAACGCAGGCAGCAAATGCTCCAGGATATGGTGCAGGAAATGATGCCCGACATGCAGGACATCATGGACAGAATACAGCAAAACATGGAAGAACTCGGTCAGCCACAACCAAACACCGAACAAAGCCGACAACAACAGCATGATATTTCAGAAAGCCTCGGACAAATGAGCGAGCAAATGCAAAGCTTCAGAAACCAGATGAATCAGGAAAGCATGTCGGTTAATATCTTTGCTCTGAAGACTATACTACAGAATCTCATTTTACTTTCTGATGCTCAGGAGGAACTAAATCTTCAAACTCTTGAGCTGGAACCAAACAGCCTGGCATTTCTTGATCATGCAAGAATTCAGCGAACCATTTCGGTTAATTTCAATCAGGTAGCAGATTCATTGATGGCTGTGGCAAAAGAGGTGCCTCAATTTCCGAATTTCGTTTTGCGTCAAAGACAAGAAGTACAACAATCCCTCGACAGAAGTATGGAAAGCCTGATTGAGCGCAATAAAAACAATGCAACCACGGCTGAACGCATGGTACTTGGCGGGATTAACACACTTGGAAATCTCGTAGCTGATTTAATTGACCAATTGGATGATTCTGACGGAAATGGCGGAGGCGGCGGTGGTATGAGCGCCGAACAGATGATGCAGCAAATGCAGGATATGAGCGGCGAACAACAACAACTGAATCAAATGATTCAGGATATGATCAACGATATGGCCGGCGAACGTTTGACACAGGATCAAATGGAGCGGCTTGATCAAATGGCGCGGCAACAAAATGAAATAAGGCGCCAATTACAGGAAATGCAGCGTCGTGGAGCACTAAAGCCCGGCGACAGCCTGATGAGTGAGTTTGAGCGTTTAGCCGAGGAAATGGAAGATACCATCAATGAACTCAGAGGTGGCAGTATAGATGAATTGATGGTTGAGCGACAGCAGAATATTTTGTCCAGAATGCTGGAAGCTGAGCAAGCAATTGATCAGCGTGAAGAGGACGATGAGCGCAGAGGAGAAACCGCAGAAGAGCTCGAACGACGTGCATCCCCTGAAATGACACTCGAAGAACTTGAGCGTGAAATAAGGAACAGGCTGCAAGATCCAAATCAAACCAAATTTACTGAAGACTATCAGCGCCTGATTCGATTATACTTCGAAATCCTGCAGGAAACCGAGGGCACCGCGCTTCCTACGCCTTAAATACAATTTTTATAAGCACTAAGGCTTAAGGACACAAAGTTCACAATTTTTTATAAATAAACTCTGTGTTCCCTCTGTGTCCTCTGTGGTGTAATAAAACCAGTGTTTTTATTTATCACCTTTTTTATGATCAAAACTCAGGTAAAAATATTTTCTTCGTGAAGCTTCGTGTCTTTGTGTCTTTGTGTAGGTAAATTTGTCTAAGCCTAAAACTCATCATCTTTAAAGTTTCCCAACGAACCAAGCATGCTGCCCACCATATCGGTGTATTTTGTTTGGTTATCGAGGTCGTCTTTTCCAAGAATTGAGTTTTGATGCAGAGCCTCAATCAGAAAATCCATTAATACCAGTTTCTCTTCTTTCTGTTGAATCTTGGTATATTTTTCCACAACCTCCTCCAGTCCGTCAACCTGCAATAACTGCTTTTCATACATTTTGTAAGGCATTTCATCACTAATTTCTACCGTGTTACCTTTGCTGAACCAGCTTACTATATCGGCATAGGCCTTATCGTTATCATTTTTCTTTTGTGGATCAGGGAAGTACTTTTTGAACACAGAGTTTATAGACTTACCAATTAAATGTTTGGCTACATTTATCGCACCTTCCTGCTCGCCTTCATATACCAATTCGAGCTTACCCGTCAGTGCTGGAATGGCATGGTATAAGTCGCAAATTCTCAATACAGGTTTCTCTTTTTCAGATAAAAGTATTCTTCTTTCCGCCGATGACACAATTTGCTCCATCGCAGTAATGGTCATACGCGCCGACACTCCACTCTTTTGATCGATAAATTCAGACTCTCTTGCTTCAAAAGCGATTTGCTCGACAATTTCTTTCATGAAATGGGGAATTACAATATTACTGTCAGCTCTCTGAACCCAGGCTTCCTGTTCGGTAATTTGAATTCCCGTTTCAATATCTTTGGGATAATGCGTAATAATCTGTGAATCAATGCGGTCTTTAAGAGGGGTGATTATATTTCCCCTGTTTGTATAGTCCTCGGGATTGGCTGAAAACACCATTGCCACATCCAAAGGAATGCGAATGTTGAATCCACGAATTTGGATGTCTCTCTCCTGCATAATATTCAACAATGCCACCTGAATTCTCGGCTGCAGATCAGGTAGCTCATTAATCGCGAAAATGCCGCGATTCGCACGGGGAATTAATCCATAGTTGATGACTGATTCGTCACTTAATGCTTTTTTAAGTGTTGCTGCTTTTATGGGATCAATATCCCCAATCAAATCGGCTACAGTAGTGTCAGGCGTTGCCAGTTTTTCGGCGTAACGCTCAGAGCGATGCACCCAGCTGATGGGTGTTTCATCACCTTTTTCAGCAATAATTTCTTTCGCTTGAGCAGAAATTGGATTGAAAGGATCTTCTCTGAGCCCGGTGCCACTGATATACGGCATCCATTCATCAAGCAGTGTATAAAGACTTCTTAGAATTCGGGTTTTTGCTTGTCCACGTAAACCAAGCAGAATTATATCATGCCTCGAAAGTATAGCATGTTTAATTTGCGGGATTACAGTTTTTTCATATCCTCTGACACCTTCAAAAAGAGGGCGCTTTTCGCGGATAGCTTGTTTTAAATTCTCTCTTAATTCATCCTTCAGTGGCCTTGAAACCCACCCGGACGATTTTAGTTCTTTTATGGTCGTAATTTCAGGTGCTTTTTGCACGTACAATCTCCGATTATATTAATTAATATTCTATTGATTAAAACCAGAGATGTGTATTTTTAATTCAGATGGGAATGAGAAAAAGTTTTGGGTTGCTGGGCATTTCTTCAGGTTAATACAGTTTTTAAGCTGCCTAAATCCCAATCAACGATTTCGCAGGTTCTCTATTACCTGACTAATCATTTGATAATCGCGTTCGGGGCCTCTTGAACCGGCTTCGTCTTTGTAGAATGTGCCGTCGGGAGCAACGTATACTTTGTAGGGTATGCCACGAATATTGAGTTTGTTAGCCAAAGCCGTTGCGTGTACGTAATAGAAAGTGTAATCATGGCTATTCTTAAATCTCAACACATCATCCTTGCTGTCACTCCAAAGCGGGGATGTTGCCAATACGACGAAATCATCAGAATATTCATTCATCAAGCGGTCGAGCGTAGGCATGGACGCGAGGCAGGGTGCGCACCATGTTTCCCAAAAATCAATGAGGACGGTTTTTCCCTTAAATTCTGTTATCGAAATCTCATTTCCATCGAAATCATAAAATACTGCGGCCTCAATAGCGTCAATTTTGTCTTGACTCAGTGAGCTTGAAGGTGTCGCAACATCATTGCCATTAGATACTTCTTCATTAGAGCTTCCACCGCAAGCGGTAAGGGTTAAAGCAATTATAGCTACAAGAAAGTATGTAATCAAATTTTTTACAGTCATAATATTAAATGGTTAGCTGAATATATTTTTAATTCGTGAAAAGAATCCGTTGGATGCATCCGCATGTTTAACGGGATCGAAATTCTCGGCATTTTTCAAAACCGAAATAGCTTCCCGTTCCTCATCGGTCAGTTTTTGGGGAACAAAAACATTCACCCTAACATATTGATCTCCCCGCGAAAATGAATTTAACCCTTGAATGCCTTTTTCTTTCATTCTGAGCATTTTGCCGGGTTGCGTTCCGGATTCTATTTTCAACTTGGCTTTACCTTTTAACGTCGGAACTTCTACTTCGGTTCCTAAAATAGCATCGGGAATACTCACTTGCAGATCATAGAATATGTGATCGCCTTCTCGTTCAAAGTACTCATGTTCTTGTTCTTCAATCAAGATAATGACGCTTCCACTTTCTCCGCCTCTGAATCCTGCATTCCCCTGTCCTCTCAGAGTGATGTAATTACCGTTCGTAACACCTGATGGTATTTTTACTGTGATGGTTTCTTCGCCCTTCACGCGGCCATCGCCATTACAGGCCTTACACTTATTCCGAATGGTGCGTCCTTCTCCATTACAAGTAGGGCAAGGCTGTACATTCACAAAAGAGCCAAACATCGTTCTCGAAACTTGTCTGTACTCGCCAGTTCCGCTACATGTAGAGCAAGTCATAAAATCAGATTCGGTGGCGGCACCTGTACCCCTGCATTCCTTGCACTTTACAAACTTCTTGATTTTTATTTTCTTTTCTGTACCCTCGGCAATTTCTTCAAGCGTGAGTTTAAGCCTAATTTTCATGTCATCTCCGGGGATACCGGCACTTCTTCGGGAACGTGACCTGCCCCGTTGGCCTCCTCCGAAAATATCCCCCCCAAAAATATCACCAAAGCGGCTGAAAATATCCTCAAAATCAACATTCTGGAAATCCGGTTCATTGAATCCACCTGAACGCATTCCGGCATGCCCATATCTATCGTAACGCGCTTTTTTATTAGGATCTTTCAGTACATCAAACGCTTCAGCTGCCTCTTTGAACTTTTTTTCAGCTTCAGGGTCATCCGGATTCCGGTCGGGATGATACTTCATCGCCATTTTGCGATACGCTTTTTTTATTTGTTCAGTACCAGCATCCCTGTCAATACCTAATACTTCGTAATAGTCTCTTTTACTCATCAATTACTCGCTTACAATTACTTTTGCATGTCTTATAATTTTATCACCGAGCTTATATCCACTCTCGAGAACCTGTAACACAGTATTGCTTTCAACATTATCGCCGCCCGGCTGTTTCATGAGCGCATCATGATATTCAACATCAAAAGGTATACCAGCCTGATCTATTCGCTCGACACCATAATGATCGATTACATTTTTGAACTTATTTCTAATGAGTTCAACCCCTTCAATAAAAGGATTTTTTTCTTTGTCTTTAACCGACTCTAATGTTCGCTCGAGATCGTCATAAATCGGCAAAAATTGCTCTAATGCATTAATTTTTGCATCATCGAATAATTGAATACGCTCTTTCTGTGTCCTGCGCTTCAGATTTTCGAACTCAGCTACTTTTCTAAGAGCCAAGTCTGTTTTCTGCTCGAGTTGGCCTTGCAGTGTCTCTATTTGCTGCTCGAGCGCTTCAACTGTATCTCTCAATTCCTCAGTTTCATCCATGTACTCCGATGATTCACTCTCATTAACTACGGCCTCATCCTGATTTGCCGCGTCATTTAATTCATCTTTTTCTTTCTTGTTACTCATATCCAAAAGTTTCGGGTGTTTTCAGTGTAATTCTGACTTAACTATTTTGCTCTTGCAAAACCATTGGAGGTTTGCATCAGCATATAAATTTCTATGTAAAGATTCTAATATATCGTTTAAATCTTAACTTGGTAATATACGGATTTTTGGGTGGATTTGCGAGATTGCGATGGTGATATTGGCAGGTTTTCGTTTTGATGTGGTAGATGGTAGAGACGCGATTAATCGCGTCTCTACAGATACATATAAATGTATATATTTCAATTATTTATGATTCATGGAATATTTCAATCATATTCCCATCAGGATCGGTGATGAACACGAAACGTCCGTTTTTCCTGTTAGCAGGTCCGCTGATGATGGTTACCTCTCTTTCTTTCATGAAAGCGGCAACTTCATCCACGATTTCCGGTTTTGGTACTGTAAATCCGAAATGATCTACTCTGTAGTCTCTTGATGTTTTATCATAGCTTGTTTCGGCTTCTACAAGCACTATACTGTCGGTGCCGATTCTGTATACCGCCATGCTTTTACCCATTTTCTTTTCGAGTTTAAAGCCGAGTAAGTCCCCGTAGAATTCTTCTGCTTTTACAATGTCATTTACGCGAAGCGTGATGTGATTTAATCCGGTTGGTTTAAAATTTTTCATGGTATATCATTCTGTTTAATAATTTCAAATGCGAAGTCGAGACTTCAATACTTTTCGAAATCTAACACCCAACGCATGTTATTAGTTCATCTGATATCGTCTAAGGCATTGAGCAAGAACAACCTGAGAAATCTGTCGTTCCAGTGCCAGGTATGCTCTGCTTCGGAATGAAATGCTACACGGTTAAAACCTGCAGTGATGCCTGAGTCACGAAGTAAATCCACAAAGTATCGGGTTCTTTCGAGGTTACCCTTGTTACCATCAGCGGCAGCGCTTCTAACCCAAAAAGTAGTTTCAGAAAGCTCGTGGTAAGTTACCGGGTCTGCATTCTTTATCAGCTCAGTGGGATTCCAGTATCTTAGTGCTTGTGCCGTACGGTCTTCGGGTTTTCCCAATGCGGCATCAAAAACCGGGCTCTCGCACCAAATTGTATCTTTCTCACCGGTTCTGATATCAATTTGAGAATCATACATGTGCAGGCCATCATAGATACCAACATCATCGAAATAACCGGGCAAGCCGGCTGCGAGCATCGAAGCGGTATATCCCCCGAGAGAAAATCCCGCTGTAAGGCGTTTCCCGTTTTGCAACCATTTGCCGTACCTGGCTTCTATGTATGGGATTAGCTCAAGCGTTAGGAAATCCCAAAACCTCCCGGTACCAAGACCCGCCCGCGGTTCAGGCAGATTTCCCATCATGTTGATTCCCAATGAATGCGTTTTATTGTCTATAGAGCATAAACCCGGCATTATTGCTGCTACAGGTGGAATCTTGCCACTTACGATTAATGCATCGAGATCTTCTATTGACGTTCTCTCACGGGATTCATCTTCGTCGATATTCACCCACTCACGTTCATGCCCCCTGAAGAAATATGCCAAGTGTACCTCAGGCTGCTTCCTTAAATCAGGTGGTTCGTAAATAAAAACCGGCTGAGAAATTCCAAGTGACCTCGACCTGAACGGCAATAGTCTCAGGGCACCTTTTATCCGCGTTTTATGGCGGGCAAGGATATTCCTGTGAAGCGGAGTCATTTATCTTACGGGTTGAGCGGTTTCGAAAGCACCCGCTAATTCCGGCCTGTTTTCTTTAACAGCACGTTTAAGAAATCCGGGGATGACTGTTTTGTAAGTAGCATCGATATACTGTGGCTTTTTAAGCCGCTCGATGATAATATCATATTTTTTCTGACCATGCTCTTCAATAATTTTAGCCTTTTGTTCCGGCTTACTGAAATGAAATAGCATACCATCGGGGTCAGCTTCCGGATGAAACTGTACCGCTACCATTTGCTTTAATAGCCTTATGGCCATAACCGCCCGTTCCAGTTTTACATGCGGCCTTTCTTTTTCAATACAAAGAATTTGAGCACCCATTTCGTCCATCAGGTCTTTTCGTGGTTGTAAAACCTGCCATTCTCTGAAATCAGCGGCATAAAATGGATCTTTCAGGCCTTCAAACAAAGGGTCTGATTTACCGGCTTCTGTTTTATTTACTTTATACATTCCAAAGGCTGGAGAACGCCTTTCAGTAACTTCAGCAAACTCAAAATGCCTTGCAACCATCTGATAAGAGTGGCAAATAAAAAGTCCGTACTTAGGTGGTTGACTTTTACCGGCATTGTAACGCCACAAATCATCCAGAAAATTGAAGTAGTTTTTCTCCCATGTAAGCCCCTCGCTGTCGAACGGGCTTCCTGGCCCGCCGGTTGAGATGTAAATATCGTATGATAGATCGGGGATTTCATTTTTGTATCGGGCTTGATACACATTAAATTCAATGGGTACATTAAAATAAGCGCCTGAAGCATCTGCAAGCAGGTTTTTTATGCAGCGCATTCCTTGATTCGGGATATTATTGTATAAATCAATAATTGCTGCTCTAATGGGTTTTGGTGTCATCTTCTTATAGGTATCTGCAAATAAACATGGGCATGCTTCCGCCACCGGCCGTTACGTTAGCAAGATTATTAAATGAGGTTCGGGTTAAACACCCCCCCATCAACGGTCCGTTGAGATAGGGGTCTAAGTCAATAATAGTTTCTTTTTGAGTCCAATTGTCTTCTATATTTAAGATAAAAGGTTCTTTCCCAATATCAATAACTTCCTGTACTACAAAATCATTCTTTAGTGCATGCTCAATAGCATCATCCCACTCAGATTGTGAGCACTGAAAACCAAGTACAACACCATGGCCACCATAGTCATCGTTTGGTTTGAGGATGAAACTATCTTTATATCTTCTGGCTGACTCAACTAAATTTATAACCATTCCTCTGTAGCGTTCTTTCGATTCCCTGAATTTCCTTGTCCATGGAATGTGGGTTCTGATGGCTTTAATTTCAGCGTTATCGAGCACTTTCATGTAATATGGGTCGGTCAGAAGAGAAAACAGGTTTTTCTTGTGCACTAACTTTGACCTGAAAGAATTAAGATAACACGTTTTTTGTGCATGATATCCTTCGAGATATGCCTTACACTCATCAATAATCTCAAAAAATTCATTCATCAAAAGACGCCTATAGAGGATGTCGATTTTCTTTCCATTCGCGTAAATCCAGCCGTCTTTGCATTCCAGTTCTCTGGGATCGCAAATCTCGCATACATGCCCTTTTCGGTTCAGGTATTCTTTGATTAGCACAAATTCGTTGTACGTGGGCACATTCAAAAAATCAACAATAGCGAATGAGGGCAACTCTTCCTTTCCGCAAAATTCTTCGTGATACACCCTGGTTAAACCATCGAATGTATGCTCAAGCGGAGATACGAATCTTGTTGGAAATGTTTTTTCAAACTCCTGAAATACCGGCAGCTTTTGATAGATTTTTGCCATCTCGTGCACATAAGCAATACCCGCCGGAACCTCTGCATTTAGTTCTACAAATCTGAAGGAGGTATCGGTCAAAAAGGCGTCCATTCGCGCTGTAGCCGATAAACGAATAACATTTGTGGGGATGGCACAAAGCTGGATTTCCAGGTCAGTAAGCCCAAGCAGGTTAAGCGTTTTTCTGTCGTTAAAAAAAACCGCCGCGATTTTCAAAATGGCCTGCCTGAGAATATAAACTGTATCCTGGATGTATTGATACGTTTTTTCTCCCAGAAACATGGGCCTTAGAGAAGCTGTAAGCGGCCTGCCGCCAAATGTTGTGCCTTGCTGCTTTTGCAGTTCGAGTAACATTTGCAACTGCTCTTCAGATGCACTGAGATTATCTGATATCAGCTGGTTATAATGATCAACCGCGTGCCTGGTGTGCTTAAGCATCAGGTTCCAGCGCTCCGTTCGCTGTAAACTGTAGTGTTTTCTTCTTCGCTTTCGATTTACTTACCGCATATTTGGCAACATGTTTTACGACCCAGTCGAAGTTTTCGGCGCCAACTGAATAATAATCAGCATCCGGGGCCGGATTCATAAAGTCGATTGCATAAGGCACTCCATCACGAACCGCGAACTCTACAGTGTTCATGTCGTAGCCAAGAGCTTTACAAATGGCGATGATGTCTTTTTCCATCTTCTTAAGCAGTTTAGGCGATGTAGGCTCAGGATTTACATCAAAATACCTGCGATGCGGCTCAGCGCCCGGATTGTATTTCATAATTTTGGTGTACTTGCGGCCAATGCCGTAACAACGATAGTAATCCTCAAATTCGATCCCCTCTTGCAGCATCATACATAAATCACCGGATTCGTTGTAGGCATCAAAAAACTCATGGGGATTATTGATTTTGGTCACATCCCGCCATCCGCCGCCATCATGCGGTTTCAGGAAACATGGGAATCCCACATATTCAAAAATTCCTTCCCAATCGATCGGGTATTTTAAGTTTCTGAAAGAATTTGATTCTGTGTTTGGCGGATGCTGTTTGTGCGGCAAAATCACCGTTTTTGGTACGGCAACACCTGCATTCTCAGCAATAATATTATCTATAAACTTATCATCAGCACTCCACCAAAACGGGTTGTTGATGACAAATGTGCCCTTTAGTGCAGCCCACTTCAGGTAGGAGCGGTAAAACGGTACTTCGTGCGAAATTCTGTCAATAATCACATCATAGCTGGGGTCTGCATCCATATTCACAGAGTCGATTTGAACAAACTCGGCGTGTACACCCTGCTCACCGTATTCTTCATTAATATGCTGTACCAATGCATCCGGGAATGTTGTTTCCATTCCTCTGATAATTCCAATTTTCTTCATATCTGACCTCTTTAGGTTTTTAAGTGTTACGGTAGGTGTTTTAGTATCATTCTGCGCCACTCGTGCCAGTCATGTATTACGCCCGGACTCCAGACATCGAGCTCGTACCAAATTCCTTTGCTATATAGAATATCACAAAAATAACGAGTTGCATCAAGGCAAATATCATGATCGCCGGCAACAAAGCGTAAATCTACACGGCGAATCGCCTCCAGGTGATTGTGGTCGTTCATATTAGGCATGTAGTCAACAGGATTATTGAAGTACACATTGTCATCATAATGGCCATTAGTAAATGCCCTGATGTCGTATTTTCCACTCATTGCAATCAATTTACCAAAATACCAGGGGTGTTTTAATGCCATGTTACATGCATGATAAGCACCAAAACTGGCCCCCGTTGAAATCAGAAACCTATTTGGGTTATTATTGTAGATGAAAGGGATGACTTCATCTTTAATATAGGCTTCATATTGGCTGTATCGAGCAAAACGAGTAAACGGATCCACGGATTTGTTGTAGAAGCTTTCGCCATCAACAGAGTCAACGCAGTAGAATTGGTTGAAGCCATTTTCTATCTGATGGCGAACCGTGTCTATCATGTGGAAGTCTTCCCACTCATAAAAGCGCCCCATACTTGAAGGAAAAACAAGAACCGGCGCTCCTGCATGTCCAAAAACCAGCATTTCCATTTCTCTGCCCAAACTGGGACTCCACCATTTTACAAATTGTCTGTGCATACGCTATTTTTGCTTATTATTAAATTAAAGGAAGTTACAGAGGGATTTTTATGCTGAACGAGGCTAAAATTAGCACTCCAGTTTTACCGGCAAAAGTCCCCGCAAGCCGATTTTCGTAAAGTTTTTAAGTAACAATTAATTAACCAACAAAAGTACGCCATTTTCTGGATTAAGGAAACAAGAAAGATTTTGAATATGGGGGGGGGCAGCAAATCTAATTTGTTACTGATGCGGGCTCCTTGTTTGATCTGCAGAATTGAAATAATGTAAAGCCTCGTCACCCAGAGCAGCCGAGCCCCGATGCTTATACTAAGTGTTCTTAAGTTGTCTCGGTGTCGTCGGAGGGTTAGTTGATAAGGCTTTAGTGCGTTCACGAATTGTGCAGACGCTCCTTCGACTTTGCAGCGGATAAATTTCATAAACAATGGCTTACAACCCAAGCAGTCGCTCCGCTCTTTTATATTCAGGATAACTACTTACACTCGGCGGTTTCTGAACTCTAAATACTGGTTACTTTACAAATAAACAGTTAAACGAATAAACAAATCCCCCACATCGCCATCGTCCAATCTTTTTGGAGTTTATTGTCTGCGGTGGTATTTTTTCGTTGCTTAATTTAAAATCATTGCATTTGTGCGTTAGCAATTACCGGGATTACTATCAGATGCATTTTCTTTAACTACATCGTTTTATATATGGAGTCAGTAATAAACAACTTAGCTTCACCGGTAGTTTTGGCCTTTGTGCTTGGTATCGTTGCCAAACTCATCAAAAGCGACCTCGATTTTCCGCGACCCCTTTACCAGTCAATTTCTATTTACTTGTTGTTGGCCATTGGTTTAAAGGGCGGTGTTGAACTTAGCAAGACTCCTTTTAGTGAATTTTTAGGGCCTGCTTCCGCGACCCTTTTTCTGGGGGTACTTACCCCGCTAATTGCATTTGCAATTCTTCGGTATGTGGGCAAATTCGATATAACAAACGCGTCTGGTATTGCTGCCCATTACGGCTCCGTTTCGGTTGTAACGTTCATTGCAGCAATCAGTTATGTGCAGGCTCTCGGTCTTGAACCTGAGGGTTTCCTGCCAACTCTTGTAGCTATTCTTGAAGTACCTGGCATAGTTGTGGCTCTGCTTATTCCCATCTTGATTGAGAAGAAAAAAGGAACGCTAAAAAAAGCCATGCATGAAGTTTTGACCGGCAGCAGTATTGTTTTACTTGTAGGAGGCTTGATAATAGGATTTGTTGTAGGTCCCACAAAATTTGAAAGCGTAGAGTTGTTTTTTGTGGGCGGTTTCCAAGGTGCGCTATTTCTGTTTTTACTGGAATTGGGGATGATTACTGCAAGCCGCTTGCGTGACTTAAAGAAAGTGGGTGCATTTCTTGTTGGGTTTGGTATTCTTGTGCCTATCTTGCATGGGTTCCTGGCAGTTATAATAGGAATGTGGGCCGGATTAAGTGTAGCAGGTGCAACTGTTTTTGCTGCAATGGTTTCCAGTGGTTCATATATCGCCGCACCGGCAGCGGTACGTATTGCACTACCTAAGGCCAATCCTACGTTGTATCTTACATCATCACTTGGAATTACATTCCCGTTCAATATTGCACTGGGAATTCCATTGTATTACATTATAGCAAATTGGTTCGGAGGATAACATGAGTTTAGTAAATTTAAAACTGGTCACCATCGTTTCTGAGCGCATCCTTAAAACCCAAATGGTAGAGCACATCGTTGAATGCGGCGCCAAAGGATACACCATGCTGGAGGCAACCGGAGAAGGTTCAAGAGGCATTCGCGCGAGTGAGTTTGAAGGCAGAAATGTCAAATTTGAGATTATTGCCAGCAGCGAGGTCGCTGAAAAGATATTTCAGAAAATAAAATCTGAGTATTTCGAAAATTACGCCGTAATTGTGTACTCGCAGGATGTACAGGTGGTACGGGGGGATAAATATATCTGATAACTACAAATCCGACTTCATAATCTTATAATAGCTTAACCCGAGACAAATACTAACCCAAATAAGGGAACCAATTACCGCGTATTGGGTATCCATGTGAAATTCGCTGAATCCCGCAGCCTCCAGAATGGGATTATGGATGAGGTCGTTAAATGTATTTGTAATAAGAAAGTCTGTAACATCGGATCTGTCAAAAAAACGGATGACAGGCTCCGCAATCCAGGCCCATAAAAGCATCAAAATTAAAGTAAAACCTGTGCTTTTCAGGAAGAGGGTCAGTAAAAGTGCAAAGGATAAATATCCCAGAACATACAGAAAGAAAGTTCCTGCAATCGCAAAAAGTTTTCCAGTTTTAATGCCTTCACCCAGAAATCCAAAATCGTGTACAAAGTAAATTGCGGTTAAGGCCATTAGAATCGTAGCAACAGCTGATATGGTTAGAACCAAAAGCAGTTTAGAAGTTATTATTTCAGTTCTGTTTAGTCCCTCAATAACATGTTGACGTACAATATTAAAGTTCAAGTCATTACTCAGCACCGAAACAAGAATAACAACTGGAAGCCAAACCAAATAGCTGGAAACAAATGCACTGATTTGCCAGATTAATTCAGTTTCATAAGCTAATAAATTAGAAATCTGTAGTTCGCCCTGCTCTGTTTCCACAGTAAAGTTCGAGAAAACGAATACTGCAATCGGTGTTGCAATAGCAAATAATCCGAGTAAAATCCAAAAGGATGAGCGCCGGGAAATTTTTATCCATTCAATTTTTAATAACTTAATCATTTGTCCCCTCCAGTTACCCTAAGAAATACAGATTCCAGACTTTTTTTCGATTTTTGGAGATGATTTGCGATGATTCCCGCATCAGAAAGTTTTTTGCTCAATTCACCAATACTAATATCGGCAACGGCCTGAACCATAAAGAAATCTCCCTTATTAATCATTTCCATAATTCCTGGCTGTACTTTCAGGAAAGATTCCAGCGTATCCATATCATCGGAGCCGATTTCAAAATAAGAATAGTCGTTTTTGTTGGAGCCAATTTCGTAGATTTCTTTTAAAACGCCCTGCTTAAGTATAGCGACATCCGTACAAACTTTTTCGACCTCATCCAGAATATGGCTGGCTATTATTATGGTTTTTCCCTCCAATGACAATTTCTTTATCAATTCTCTTATTTCTACAATCCCCTGGGGATCGAGGCCGTTCGCAGGTTCATCAAGCACCAGCACTTCTGGCTCTGAAAGCAATACAGAAGCAATTGCCAGTCTTTGTTTCATCCCCAAAGAAAATGTTTTAAAGGGTGAATTTCTTCTCTCATACAACCCCACAGCTTTTAGGGCGTCTTCGATTGCATCTTCAGGAGCATCTTTTATCTTTGCAACCATTTTGAGATTACTTACCGCACTGAGATAGGGCAAAAAGTTTGGCTTTTCTAACAAAGATCCAATTTTTTTACGTATTTCGTTGTCTTTCAGGCCGTCACCAATATTCCAACTAAAATCGCCGGAATCCTGAAAGACAGCGCCTAAGATTATAGACAAGGTGGTAGTCTTTCCGCTTCCGTTTGGCCCAAGGATACCAAAAACAGATTTTTCGGGGACATTTAATGTTAGGTTGTCAACCGCTAAAAGATTGCCATATCTTTTAGTGAGATTGCGGATTTCCAGTAAGTATTTCATATTTTTGTCCTAAATCAGTGTTTGAAAGTTATCTTAGCAATATTCAGCGCGCTCGAATTTTGGGCTAAGTATTTTGCAGACAGATATTTCAAGATTCCGCTTAATGTACAACTAAATTTTTAATCTATTACGATATGTGTGGCAGATATGTTTTACATTCTCCAAAAAAAGATATTGAATCTCATTATGGCGCCCAATTTACAGAGGAAGGGTTTTATACCCCGAGCTGGAATATTGCACCCGGTTCAATAAATCCGGTAAACCTTCTCGGGAAAGCCAGAGAACCCGGCATTGCCCCATTGAAATGGGGCCTCATTCCTTCTTTCGCAACTGATGAAAACATTGGCTTTAAGATGATTAATGCCAGAAGCGAAACCATAGAAGAAAAACCTTCATTTAAAAAGTCATTCCAAAGAAAACGCTGCCTTATTCCCGCAAACGGCTTCTACGAATGGAAACAAATTGAGGGTACCTCAAAAAAACTTCCGTTTTTTATTCATTTAATCAGCTCAGAACTGTTTAGTTTTGCCGGAATTTTTGAATCATGGAAAAACAGTGATGGTAATCCGGTTTTCACTTATAGCATTATCACAACCCAGGCTAACGCGTTGCTTCAACCGCTGCACGAACGCATGCCGGTGATTCTTAAACCGGCAGAATACGAGTTTTGGTTAGATCCCATGAATAATAATATTGACGAACTTAAATCCATGCTCGTTTCTTATCCTATGGAAGACATGCGCGTGTTCAGAGTTAGTGATTTGGTAAATAAAACAGCAAATAACTCCGCTGAGTTAATACAGCCTTTGGTTTAGGTGTTTTTCAGGGATTAGTGGTTTTATATTGGGGTGTTGGCAATTGTAAAACAATTAGTTTACACCTACCACCCACCCAACCCTTCTGTAAAATTATCCGTATCTTTAATGATGCAGAAAAACGGAAATAAACCATCAAAAATTAATCTAAAATCACTCAGCCGGGTAGAACTGGAATCGTTTTGTACCGATATGGGGTTGAAGCGCTTCAGGTCTGACCAGCTCTTTCAGTGGATGTACCAGAAAGATGTGCGTAACTTCGATGAAATGACGAATCTTTCGAAGGATTTGCGGCAGAAGCTCTCTGAGGTTGCAGAGGTTGGTACTATTGAATTGGCATCCGAGCAAAGATCAGCCGACGGTACCATTAAGTTTTTATTCAGCCTGCATGACGAACATCGGGTAGAAGCGGTTATGATTCCGGATTTCAATGAGGATGGCAGCCCGAATCGCTTGACAATTTGTGTGAGTTCACAGGTTGGCTGTGTTTTTGGATGCTCTTTCTGCGCCACCGGCAAAATGGGATTTCTCAGGCATCTCACCCCCGGTGAAATTGTGGATCAGATAATAAAAATTAACCAAACCACCGAAGAACTGCACGGACGGGGCATTACAAATATTGTGTATATGGGGATGGGCGAGCCCTTGCATAATTATGCGTCTGTAGTAGAATCTGCGGCGGTAATTACGGATGAAAAAAGCCTGGGGCTTTCACCAAAACGCATTACCGTATCTACTGTTGGTCTGACAAAACAGATAAAAAAACTGGCAGAAGAGCAGCAGCCGTTCAGATTGGCTATTTCACTGCATGCCCCGACGGATGAAAAACGCGATAAAATAATGCCGATTAACAGCTCGCTGAATCTGGCTGCATTAAGGGAATCGCTCGAGTATTATTACGCACAGACCGGCAATGGAGTCACTTACGAATATCTCTTGTTCGATGAGTTTAACGACACGCCGGCAGATGCCCGAAACCTCGCAAAAATCGCACATTGGATTCCCAGTAAGGTCAATATCATCATGTACAACAATGTTGCAGGCGTTACACTCAAACGAGCCAGAGAGCACCGACTCGACGCGTTCATGCGTGCATTGCGAGACAAAGACGTAACAGCCACGGTACGCCGAAGTCGCGGGGATGATATCGATGCAGGCTGTGGCCAGCTTGCTATTCGCGAAGGCCAGCCCAAAGGAAAATCAATTGCTAAAGAACTCTCAAACTGAGCGGATAGCGTCTGTACTATATGAGTTGGATTACAAAAGTCGCTATCACGTACACCTCGGTCCCTCCCCTGCCGGGTTATCAAAATTAAGACCAAACCTTGATTGGGAGACAGCCGGGGTGAGGGCCGAATCAGTTGTATTTTGAATAATCCACATCAGGTATCCATAGAGTCACTTTGTATAAGAACGTCATCGAATGAAACTTTTTCACCAGCAAGTACCATAATGGTCGTGGGCAGGTTTTTTAATCGCTCCTGAATTAAATTATAATAGTCCAGAAATTTGTCATCAGGTGTGGCCATTCCCATAAATATGAGATCAGAATAATTTGACGAAGTGTGTAAAATAGTTTCAAATGAGCGACCTCCTGCTACGATTATTTCGGTTTTAGCCCCTAATCTAAGCTTTTTGATAATACGCTCGAGATTCAAGTGTGCCGAATCGGCCGCTTGTTTGTTTTGAACGACCATTTTAATAGTAATTTCCGCATTCAACCAGCTCTGATTATTTTGCAAGATGTAAGCCAGAATCATCATAAGCGCGCCATTACCTTTTAAGCCACCCCACCAAAGATCTATCTTCTTTTTCTCTCTGAACACAATATCCCCTACATCATGAACAATTACTACATTACGTTTCTGCTCATAGAATTTAGCTATCATCCGACAATATAAGTGTCTGGTTTCAAGAGTTTCGCTATCACCTAAAATAATGGTATTGGGCACCAGATAACCAAGGCCGTACGATTTGACCAATTCTTCAGCACCTGTGTAAGGATTGCTTCCGGTTGTAACTCTTACCAGAGCCTGAACACTTCTTTTATCAAGAAAATCACGAATTTTTGACTCCATAGAAATAATCCGGTCATTACTTACTGTGTCTTCGGGCAGAATTGTTGCTATAGTTAATATCCCTCTATTCAAAGTAAATGCATTTGCCAACTCTATCAGATGCCAGCGTTTTGCCGGTGCCCCTGTTAAAACAAGTGGATGCGGCCGCCAGGTTTTTAATTCAGCTTCCTGCCTTAATCGCATTAAACCTGTACGTATCAAAGCCATATATAATCCTTTACTTACATCGCCCCATGCGGTTTCCAATTGGCGCCGTTTGAGCCAGACAAATATTGTAACAACAAACACAAAAGCTAAAACAGTAGCTAAAGGGTGGATTAAGAACATAACAATCAAACACCCGATTGCACCAATAATAGAAAAAACCCAATGTACTTTAAATTCAGGCCTGAAAGAGGGGCTGTCTAATAAACGCTCTATACCTGCAGCCGCATTTAGAACACCGTAGGTGGTTAGAAAGAACATGGTAAGAATTGGTGCAATTACATTCAGGTTTCCCAAATAGACAGCAACTAAAGCGAGCAACATAGTAAAAATTGTACCTGCCCGTGGAGTGTCGTTTTTTCCGCTTCCCCACCCCAACCAACGTAACCATTTGGGTAATACGCCATCTAAAGCCAAAGCCTGAAGCACTCTTGGACCACCCAACATGCTTCCGATAGCACTTGAAAGTGTCGCTCCCCAAACGCCAATAAGAATAGCATCGCCCCAATAGGAAATTTGTCTCATAATAAGAGGATCTGCAATAAGCGTTTCAGCATCAACCCGCATAGCCAAAATTACAGGTAGTGTCATATAGATGAGAAATCCAGTTCCAATTGCAGCAAAAGTACCTCTCGGAATAGATTTAGCAGGGTCTTTCAGGTCACCAGACATATTTACACCTGCCATTATTCCGGTAACGGCAGGGAAAAAAACAGCAAATACAACCCAAAAGTTTTCTGAATCTTCGCTTGCCGCTCCCCACATTTCTATTTCAGATTCTTCAATCGGTTTACCAAAAAAAAGCGATAACAAAGACAATATGATTCCCAGCATTATAAAATATTGAGCTCTTATTGCAAATTTTGCTGATATTAATGCCAGAATTCCAACACCTATAGTGGTAATTATACCTGCCATTTTAAAATCAACCCCCGGAAAAACACCGGCAACACTTTCGGCAAAACCTACTGTATAAAGTGCAACTGATAAGGCCAATGCAATAAACAAGGGGATTCCCACAGCCCCGCCTACCTCAACTCCCAACGAACGACTAATCATGTAGTAAGCGCCACCAATTCGTACTCTCTGATCGGTTGCAATAGCAGATACTGATAATGCTGTAAGGAATGTTATACTGGTTGCTAATACTACGATTAATAATGTACCAACAAGGCCGACATTGCCAACAACCCAGCCAAAACGCATGTACATGATAACCCCCAGGATGGTAAGGATCGATGGTGTAAAAACCCCACCAAACGTTCCCATTTTACCGCTTATGGGTTCTGAATCTGTAGATTCCAGAGCTTTCGCCTTTTTTTTAAATATATTCTGTATGCCAGATTCAATACGGGGGTGCTGTAACCTTAATCAATTTTTTGGCCTTATCTCTGACACATTTTTTAAAATCAAACTCAAACAAGTACATTTCTTTTTCTGTGAGTTACACTTTCTTTTTTACCACACTTTGATAAACAACCCACTTTGTTATGAATAATTCGGGTTAAAAGCATACTTATAATAAAAAGATTTTAGCAGCTATGCAGAAACAAAGAATCTTTTTTTTGCATAAGTAAGTTAGACCGATAGAAGGCTTTGATAAACCTTCTATTTTTTGTGGTTTAAAAACCTGATGTAATTCCAAAGTGCACTTTCCCGTTTGCTAAATCGTCATCGGCTGAAATAGCATAGGTAAATTGCATGGTTCCGATGGGTGTGTTATACTGGAATCCAATTCCCCATGAATACAACCATTCGTTTATTTTCAGTGAGTTTTCAAATTCAAAAACTAACCTTGGCCGCTCATAATAGCCAAAAGCGCCAAAGACGAATGCGTGCGAAAACCGGTCAAGCAGATAACGGTATTCAACATCACCCCAAAGCATTCTTGACGACTGAAACTGATCTTCCCGATATCCGCGAAATGAATGCGCACCACCGAAACGGTTTAAATCAACCTCAGTGAAAATATCAGAAATCATAATATAGCCATGCATCGAAGGTGCAATAATATGCCGCCTGAATGGATTGATATATCCCCTTAAAAAACCAGTTATTTCCTGCTGGGAGACTCTTCTTTTGTCTGTAAAATCCCCGATTCGGTCGTCTGTAATACGCTTAACACCGGTTTCTACAAGTACTCGTCCGTGTAATCCGCTGGTGGGGTTTCGTCTGCTGTCTGTTCTGCGATACTCTACTCCCAAGCCGGCAAAAAGCGCATTAGAATCCAGTTCTCTGATGGGCTGGCCTGTAATTCTGTTTGCAGAAGCTGCTTCAATACGCAGTGATCCGATAATTTCTGTTGAAGCACTTAAACTGTAACGTCCGTTCAGGCCAAAGTTCCTGACCTGATAGGTACTATCTTGCTGAATAAAATTAAAATGTGCTCCGGCTCCAATTGGCAATCCGGCAATCCAGCTCATGTCGTAACTTAAATCAAGTCGTGTTACGAGTTCCTGTAATCGCTCAAAACGAATGTTGATAGTGCTGCCATCAAAAAGTGCATTTCTGAGCATCAGTTGGCCGGTTCCGACAATGGTATTACCATCTTGTGGGCGCGGAACATATCCAATGAGAGCATCAAACATATTAGTTCTCGCTTCTTCAATTCCAAAATAAAGCAGATATTCTCCGTCATTAAATGCAATTTGCGGTTGTTCTACATCCTCAAAAAGACCCGTGTTATCAAGATTCAATTGCGCATCCCGTAGCAGGTTTGGAGTAACCAACATTCCTTTTCTCACTCCGCTGGCAGTTTTAATGTAATCCGGATTATTCCGTTGCAGCTCAGGTAGTATAAATCCATCTACTCTTATCTGAGGGCCAGTATCAATGTTTAGACGCACATCTACAATGCATTCATTTATATCGGGTTGGGGTTCTTCAACAACGACCCTTACCAGCATGTAGCCTTCATTTTCCCAATGCCTGATCATTCTGTTTATTTCAGATTCAATCCTTGATCCCGAAAAATAACTTCCTGATGTGATAAATGGAGAAAAATCATTCAGTATCGATGCTTTTTGATCATCGGGTTCACCGGTGAGGTGAATATCAAAGGTTTCAATCCTGTGGCGGCACCCCCTGCTTGCAAAAAATGTAACGCGGCCAGAGTTTTCACGAATGGAAACAGAGTCTACACTTCCCCCGAAAAATCCCTCTGAGAATAACTCTTGATAAATGTAAGCATGCTGTCGGTTAAAGAGTGAATCAGATGCATTAACTTGCCTTAACTCTCTTGGGAACGTCATTTCGCGGCCGTCTAAACGCCAATCGGCCTGAATTTTAACACGTTCCTCTGCCAAAACTGCTGCCGGGAGAGCGCAAATAATGAAGCCAAGCATAATATAAAGCCGGGCCTTCAAAAAAATCATTCAAACCATTGTTTGGTGGACAGAAATCAGCGAATAATTGCTTTTACAAAGTTAGGTAACGCAAAAGAGCCGATGTGTATTTCCTTATTGTAGTACTTCAATTCTTTCCCAAAAGTTTCATGCGCAGCACCAACACGCTGCATGACTTCATCTGAAATGGGCTCAATCCCTTTACTGGCAAACATCATAGACCACATTCCGGTTGGGTAAAGCGGGATAAACGCGAGAAACATTTCTGTTACAGGATACAGCTCGTTGCAAGCACCAAATACACTCTTAATACTTTCGTGATAGCTTTCTACAAAGGGGCTTTCTGTTTGAGATACCAAAACGCCATTGTCTTTAAGGCTACGATGACATTTTTCGTAGAAATCTTTCTTGAACAAATCTACTGCGGGGCCAACAGGGTCAGATCCATCAATGATAATTACATCGTACTCAGCTTCAGGACCATCAACAAATGTCAAACCGTTTTCGTAGAGCACATTTAATTTGGGATTTTCGAAATCGCCCACATCAGGCATGTGCAGTTTAGATGCCCTGACCACAGCCTCGTCGATTTCGACCATATCCACTTTTTTAACAGAGTGATGCTTGAGTACTTCTCTGGCTGTACCTCCGTCGCCTCCGCCGATAATTAAAATACTCTCGGGCTTGGGATGCGAAAACATAGCCACATGCGCCATCATTTCGTGGTACACGAACTCATCTCTCTCAGAAAGCATAACCATTCCGTCTATGGTCATTAAATTGCCCCATGTATCGGTCTCAAACACCTCTACAAGCTGGTAAGGTGTCTGCTCGTGGAAAAGCTGCTTTTTCAGGCCTACAGTAAGGCCGGTTTGTTCGTTGTAATATTCGTTGTACTGAATGGGCATGGTTATAAAAATTAAGTCAGTGTAAAAGCAAAACGGGTAGGAATATCGAGCCCCTGAAATTAACTAATCTTAGTGAAACCTTGTGTCTTTGTGTCTTCGTGTTTCATTTAAAACTATTGAAAAAGGGATTATTTATACCAAAGCACAGCTGCAGCAAAAACCGTAGCAATTTTTTCTACTTTATGCTCAACGCCAATAGTAAGTATTTCACGATATTTCCGCTTTCTGTATGCATATCCGTCAACAACCATTTGTTTAACAATAGCTTCTACATCAGCAAGCGGTTTGGTATCTTCAAATTCCATAATAAGACCGGGTTCATCAGGGTTTTCCGGGAGTCCTACTCCGATAGCTGCAGAAATAATTTCACCGGGGTTTTCAGAGGTGATGCCCGCGTAAGCAATTGGTATAAGTGCCCCTTTGGGTAATTCAATATGGTCTACCAATTCGCAGTTAGGTGGAATAATACTGCTCATACGAATCAAATTCGTATCTCCTACGCCCGCTTTGAGCAATGCGTTATCAAAGGAGTTTAATTTCGTCGGCCCTTCTTCTGCACCCTTTACAAGAGAGAAAATCTCAGGGTTTTGAACCATCATGTTATTTGTCATATTTAGTTACTCATACTAAAATTTGGTGCATCTTTCGGTTTAAAAAGCAGTTCTTGTCCTTCTTCTACTTTAAACATCCCACGCTTCATCTCCATACTCGAAACATTTTTGGAGTTAAAGCAATCTTTAAGATGTTCTTGAATTATCCAGGGGTCTATGGTTTCACCACAGGTAAATATATCTACGGCAGCATATCCGTACTCGGGCCAGGTATGGATAGCAATATGCGATTCTGCTATAACAACAGTACCACTCACACCATGGGGACTGAACTTGTGAAAATTATGTGATATGATGCTGGCACGCGATTTTCTTGTGCCTTCAAGTAATATAGATTCGATTTGTGCAACATCGTTGATTACATCCTGATCACAATCATAGTACTCAACCAGAACTTGTCTTCCAAGAGCTTGCATCTTATTCTCCTCTTGAGGCTTTGGTGGAAATTACTGTGGCGTTTGGGCTGCACCGCTTAACGTTTAGCCGGCCGTGCGTAGTTTGAATGTCAGCAGGTAAGTTATATCTGCATCTGCTACTCAAAAAAGAGGTCAATTTATGCACACCTTTATCTACAGCGGTTAATTTTGAAACCGCTGAGGTGTTGTTGTAACTGTTAGCTAATAGGCTGAACTTAAGAACATAAATTATCAATTTCGCCCTGATTACCTCTTTATTTAAATGTTCTGTATAAATTAAGTTTTAAGAAGTATCTTCTAAAGGGTATTTTCGACCGGAAAAGGCCAAGTGTAAAAGACCAAAAAATGATGTATTTACAGAACCATAAAATTAAGAATTTTTCTGACCAAATTAATGCAGCAAACTAATTTTTTTTTAAATAAAATTGATGCCCATATTCTCTTTAAAAACATAATCTTACCAAGGAAGATAGAAGAGAAAATGCTTAAACTGCTACGGCAGAATAAAATTTCCAAATGGTTTTCAGGAATGGGACAGGAAGCAATTCCTGTGGGAGTAGCATCCGCTCTGAAACCCGAAGATCATATCTGCACAATGCACAGAAACCTAGGCATTTTTACGACACGAAACGTGCCCTTATATCCTCTCTTTTGCCAATTACTGGGTAAGAAAGATGGCTTTTCGGAAGGCCGGGACAGATCATTTCATTTTGGCATACCCGAATATAACATTATTGGAATGATTTCGCATCTTGGTGCCATGTTACCGGTGGCCAATGGTCTCGCTCTCGCCTCTAAGATGGGGAGACAAAATTACGCAACACTGGCTTTTTGTGGAGAAGGTTCCACAAGCGAAGGCGATTTCCACGAAGCACTGAACCTTGCTGCGGTTTGGGAGCTCCCGGTTATATTTTTGATTGAAAATAACGGATATGCTCTGTCGACACCCATAAAAGAGCAGTTTGCCTGCGATTCAATTGTCTCAAAAGCTGATGGCTATGGCGTTAAGGGCACACAGATTGATGGAAATAATATTGTTGAGGTTTATGAGCAAATATCAAACGCACGGGAATACGTCCTGAATAATCAAAAACCGGTGCTCATTGAAGCAATGACCTTCAGAATGAGGGGGCATGAAGAGGCATCGGGCACAGCGTACATCCCAAAAGAACTTTTCGCTGAATGGAAGAAAAAAGACCCTATTCTGGTTTTCAGGAAGTACTTAATTGAAAATGGGTTATTGAATGAGGATAAAATCAACGAAATGGAAAAAGAAGCCGAAGCCATTTTCCTGCCTGATTTAGAGCGGGCACTCTCTTCAGAAGATCCTGTATTTGATGAAGCTACGGAAAGAAATCGTGTTTTTATTCCATACAAAGCAAAGGAGGCTGTTTCGCATCAAAGAGAAACCATCGAAGGCCGCTACATTGATGGAATTACACGTGCACTTGAATTTGCCTGTGATGAGGATGAAAAAACGTTGGTTATCGGGCAGGATATTGCCGAATACGGAGGCGCATTTAAAGTAACAAAAGGGTTTCTCGAAAAATATGGCCGTGATCGTGTAAGAAATACGCCTATTATAGAATCAGGAGCGGTTGGTACTGCTATCGGATTGTCACTTAAAGGATTCCGCCCAATTCTTGAAATGCAGTTCGCTGATTTTATTTCGTGTGGATTTAATCAGATAATAAATAACCTCGCTAAATCGCACTACAGATGGGGCGCTAAAATGAATGTTACCATTCGCTCGCCTTACGGTGCCGGTGTCGGAGCAGGGCCGTTTCACTCGCAAAGTCCCGAAAACTGGTTTATGCAGCACTCCGGTTTGAAAATTGCCGTGCCGGCGACAGTTGAAGATGCATTGAACCTGACATGGTCTGCCATTCTCGACCCTAACCCTGTTTTGATTTTCGAGCACAAAAAATTATATCGCAGCCTCAAAGACGACCTTCCTACGCATCCCGTTGCGGAAACACTTGGCAAAGCGGCAATCAGGCGAAATGGCGATGATGCAACTATTATAACATACGGAATGGGTGTACACTGGGCACTTGCAAAAGCCGAGCAACTTTCTAAGGACAATGAAATTGAACTGACCATAGTAGACCTCAGATCGCTGGTCCCATTAGATTTTGAGACCATAAAAAAAGCCGTTCAAAAAACCGGGAGAGTGCTTTTACTGGAAGAAGCCATGGAAGTATTAGGCCCGATGAGTGAAATCAGTGCTCTCATATCAGAGCATTGTTTTGAATCGCTTGACGCGCCTGTGATTCGTTGTTCATCAATTAATACACCCGTCCCATTCAACAGAATACTCGAAGACGGCTATCTGGCCGTGAGGAAGTTGGATGAAAAGTTGAAGTGGTTGTTGGATTATTGAGTGTGTCTCTAATGTCATCTCGCATGTAGTTGAACCATTGGTGAGAGTAGCTTTTACGTATTCCCGTGTAATTCGACCAGTCCTTCGACTACGCTGCGGGTTAACATCGATACCTAAAAAACATAATAAGCCGCAGCTCCGCTCAGGATGACTATTAGTTTTCAAATAGTTTTTTCTCTCAAACCAACTGAAAATGCTTACCGGCAAGAGCTTTTACGCACCCTTTTAACTCAAGCTGCAGAAGCGAAACAAGTATGCTGTGGCCGGGGATGCCTGTTTTTTCGGCAAGGGTATCGATATGGATGGTTTCTTTTCCTATGGCTTCACATAACGCACATTCTTCTATTGAGAGCTCAACCTGTTTCCATTTTGGCTGATGCTCCACCTTATTTTTCTGCTGTAGATTAATTGAAAGCTCAGAGAGAATATCCTGCAAATTTTGCACCAGCTTTCCATGTCCCCTTTTGATGATGGAATTGCAGCCGGCACCTGCTGTATTGTTCAGACTATGAGGAATCACAAATACCTCTCTGCCTTGGTCAAGTGCAGATCCGACCGTAATCATACTTCCACCGGTATCGGCTGATTCCACGACGAGAACGCCAAGGCTCAGGCCGCTTACAATCCGGTTTCTGACAGGGAAATTACCTGCATCGGGTTTGGTTCCGGGCACAAATTCTGTAACGATAGCTCCGTTATTTTCAATGATCCGCTCTGCAAGCTTTCGGTTTGCATCCGGATAAATCCTGTCTATTCCCGAACCAAGAACGGCAACCGTTGTTCCCTTTTGTTCTACAGTCGTTCGGTGCGCGATTGTATCTATACCGTACGCCAATCCACTAAAAATACTCAGCCCGTTATTGACTAATTTTTTGGAAAACCGTTCAGCCGCATCACGACCGTATGGCGATGGTTTTCTTGTTCCAATAATGGCTATTCCCTTTGTTGAAAGAGCGTTTTTGTTTCCCCTTCCCCAAAGTAATATTGGTGGATCATAAATATGCCTAAGGCGTTCGGGATATTGCTCATCAGTTTGAGTAAGAAGCCAAACATCAGACTTTTCAGCATATTCGATAATCTTATCTACACGGTTCCAGTCTTTAAAGTTCAGAATTTGTTTTGCTATTCCGATGCCAATTCCATCAATGCGAGTCAATTCTTTGGGTGTACTATCGAAAATTTTTTCCGGTTCTTTAAAATGCCGAATCAGCCTGGTTATTTTTTGCGCACCAAGGCCATTAATCATTGAAAGTGCCAGTTGCGGCTTAATATTCTGTTTCTGCTTCTCCATCCCCATGAAGTAATTTCCAGATGACCTCTTTTAACGCATCAAGATTATGGCCAGTAGCTGATGATATTTCCACGCAGGGAATGTCAACATCCAGTTTTCGATCAAGATCGTATCCGGGTTTTAAATCCATTTTCGAGACCGCCAGCACACTTGGTTTTTCCACCAAATCAGCCCGGTACTGCTTCAATTCATTTTTGAGAATATGATATTCATCTTCAATATCACCCTCGCTTGAGACCATATACAACAGAATCTTATTTCGCTCTATATGCCTCAAAAACTGTACTCCAAGCCCCTTCCCCTGATGCGCATCTTCAATAATTCCGGGAATATCTGCCACAACGAAGCTCCTGAAATCCGACAACTGAACCACACCGAGGTTAGGCTCAAGCGTGGTAAAGGGATAATCTGCTACTTTTGGCCTTGCTGATGAAAGCGAAGCAAGCAGTGTACTTTTTCCCGCATTGGGGAAACCTACCAATCCTACATCTGCAATGAGTTTTAGTTCAATCTCAACTACAACTTCCTCACCTTCTTCGCCGGGCTGTGCAAATCGGGGAGTTTGGCGGGTGGCGTTTTTAAAAAAAGTATTTCCTTTGCCGCCCATTCCGCCCTTGGCTATCACGACTTTTTGCCCTTCTTCGGTTACTTCCCCGATTAGTCTTCGGGTTTCAAACTCATAGGCTACGGTTCCCAAGGGTACTCTCAGTATGATGTCTTCGCCGTCTTTGCCGGATTTCATTCCTCCCGCGCCAGCTTCACCGGCTGGTGCTTTGAGAAATTTCTTATAACGCAGGTCAAGCAGTGTATTCATGTGCGCATCACCTTGCAGAACGATATCGGCTCCTTTTCCGCCGTCTCCACCATCAGGACCTCCTTTGGGGATATATTTTTCCCGTCTGAAAGACACCGACCCGGCGCCGCCTTTTCCGGCAGTGAGATAAAGTTTGGCGTAATCTGCAAAACGCATTAATGAACTAACTTAAAATGTTGGAGTTACAAAAAAGACAAATACAGAGACCCGGGATATCGGACTCGTTCCATATTAAAATTGCCTGGATTTTCTATCCTCAGGCTTTTTCTTCAAATTGGTGCAACAAAATCTTTAATAACCTGCCTAATTTAGCTTTCATTTTCGTTCTCGGAACAATGAAATCCAGAAAACCGTGCTCGAGAAGATATTCTGAAGTTTGGAAGCCATCAGGAAGGTCTCTGCCGATTGTTTGGCGAATAACCCTCGGGCCGGCGAATCCAATCAGGGCATTTGGTTCGGCAATGTTAAAATCCCCAAGCATAGCAAAACTTGCTGTTACACCACCAGTTGTTGGGTTTGTCATTATACTAATGTAAGGCACTTTCGCCTCAGCAAGTTTAGCGAGCTTAGCCGACGTTTTTGCCATTTGCATGAGCGAGAGCACACTTTCCATCATTCTTGCACCACCGGATTGCGAAATTATTATCAGTGGGAATTTCTTCTTCTCTGCATGATCAATTGCTATGGCAAGCCGCTCTCCTACAACAGAACCCATGCTACCGCCAATAAAGCGGAAATCCATACATCCGATTACTACGTCTATTCCCTTAAGCTTTCCAACGCCAACCCGTGCGGCATCGGTCAACCCCGATTTATTCTGGGTATCAGCGAGCCTGTCGGCATATTTTTTCCGATCTGCAAACTCAAGTGGATCAGTAGGTTTAATGTCTTGCCCGAGTTCAGTAAAATTGTTGTTATCAAATAAAATTTCAAAATAGGTTTTACTGCCAACCGCAAAATGATATCCGCTGTTCGGATCCACCCAACAATTTTCTTCTAACTCACGCCTGTGTACGGTTTCCCCCGTAGTCGGAACTTTCACCCAAACGCCTTCAGGCATTTCTTTTGGGGTTTCTGTTTGGATATTTGAAGTTTTCCGTTTAAACCAGGTCATATTGCTAATTCTTTAGACTGTTTTAGAAAAATGAAACGTAAATAATCGGATTTGAATAAACAAATCGTCTGTTTGAACTATTAATAATAAATCATATTGGATAAAAATAGGCTAAAAAAACTTCTCAAAAAAACGAATCAATCAAGCTGATAAAGTGGTTCAAAATTGACAGGGTTGACTTTGCTTACGAATTGTTCTTTATAATCTGCATTGAAAAGCTCAATCATACTTTTCGCTGAAACTGCCTGGTCTGTTTCAAATATTTTTGCACACTCTACCATACCAACAAGCCTGTTAGTACCGGTTCCGGCAATAACATCACCGGGTTTACACATTACACTTATTTCATCAAGATGCAAAACTGCCGGTTCAGTTTGTGCTTCAAGCCTGTTATTTGCTACCACAAACTGCTGATGATACAAATGTGTTCTTCTTGCATTAATTACACTATGAATGGTTTTTATTTCAGGGATGCGATAGATCATTCCCATTGCGATAGAAGCAAGGCTTTGAACTGCATAAAGTTGACATTTCTGATCGAACAATAACCCCTTGGCCGCGCTCGCGCCAATTCTTAGTCCGGTATATGAACCGGGGCCATTGTTTATGAGTATTTTCGAAATATTTTGAATGGTGTATTCATATTTTTCAAGTAAAGCCTGAATAAATTGAAATGTTTTTTCTGAATGTACACCGGTTCCAATGGCACTAAGTTCATCGACAAATCCACTTCGTATTTGTAAAGCAACGGAGCAGACCGGTGTACCAGTTTCAATTGCTAAAATTACAGGGTAGTTATTTCTAAGGGACATTTAATATTTCGCTACAATTTATTTTTGTATTGGAAGGCTTTGTAAGTCTTCTGCCTTCATACTGTTCTACAGTTACGACATGTTTTTGATTAAAACTTTGCTCTATCTGTATTCATGTAAAAAAAACTTTACTAACGTTTTGTCATACATATTTTTGTGCCTCTTCACATATAACGGAAACGCAATAAAATAAGCAAATTCATACTTTTTCCTTCCCCGTTGTAAATACCCTTATTTCAATAGTGTTAAAGTAGGTTAAGATGCATTTAAATCCACATTCTATATGGTTTTTTTTTGTTTCTTTGAGAAGATTAATGGCAATAAAACATCTTCATATTATCATCATTTTGTGTGCTGTTCTCTGTGTAAAATGCTCGGATAACGGAGCTGCGTCATTACATGGCTACCTAAACGGAGAAATTAACCAAATTACCTTATTTAAGGAAAGTGTTCATTATAAATACGGTCTTCATTTTGAGGAAATACTTAAGGTAGATGAGTATTCTGAATTTAGCTTCGACCTCCAAATTGATGAACCGGATGTTTATTTTCTACGGCTTTTTAATCATGATTACCCCATTTACGTAGAACCCGGCAAAAAGACCACTGTTATAATTAACACGAATACATTTCCTATTGGAACAACAGCAAATGGGCCAGGAAATGACTATAATATTGCCTATCAGGAGTATTTAGCCCGAATGATGAAACTTGAACAACATGCCCGTAGCGAAAGAAGAAGTTTTTTAAAAAAGGAGTCAAATGACTACCTAACTCTCCAAAAGCTGCGCGTTCAGTTAGCAAAAGAATGCCTCGCAGGTACTGCTTTTGACTTCTATCTCTACCGAAATATCGGTGATTTGTTGTTTGCAAAACTGGAAGAAATCAGGCTTAGGAAAAATGAAACAGGGTTTGATCCTGAAAGTGCACGACAGGAAGTCCTTGAAATTGCTTTAAACAAAGATTTTTTCTCATACAAATCGTTAAAATCACAACGAGCCGGAATCAGGGATTTTGCCGACCGATGGGCTTCAACATTTGGAATACAGACAGAGCTTGAAGAAGAACATGACCGCCAATTGATGGATTATGATTGGAAAAGGCTTGGGTTTGAATCCATCACCGAAAAAAAATTTAGTCTTCTACGATATACCAATAGCGATGAAGCCCGCGATTTTGCTGAGATGTATTTAATAGCAGAAACGCTCGGTGAAGGTGAATTTGAAACAGCCTCTAAACACTATTACGACTTTATATCACGAACCACCGATAAAGAATATGTGACTTTTCTTAGTAAACTATACGCTGATGTTAAACGTATCCAACCAGAGCAAAAAGCGCCCAATTTCCTACTCGCTGATGAAGACGGTGCGTTTCGATCGCTGAGTGATTTTGCAGGAAAATACGTTCTTTTAGATTTTTGGGCAACATGGTGCGCACCTTGCTTAAACGAGTTCAGCTATATGGAAGAAGTTTATGCCTCTTTCAAGAATTATGATTTTGAAATCATATCGATATCTGTGGATGAAGAAAAAAACAGCTGGCTAAACATGATTGATCAATATGATCATCAATGGGTTCAACTTTATGCGGGACAGGGGTTCACGCATCCCGATTTTAGTATCTACAGGCCGGGAGGCATCCCTTTTTATGTATTGATAGACAGAAACGGATATATACTAAGACTAAACGATATAAGACCGTCGTTTAATTTTGATGAAGTGTTCAGCAGTATTCTTTATGCAGAAAAAGAATATGCGCTGAGAAATTAAACATTAATCTGATTCGAAAACCTTTTAAAAGCAATAAACTACGACATTGGGTTTCATCTCGAATAATTGTATATTATTGGAATTTTAAAGGACTAGTCGTTACAATGATTCCGACTATAATTAATTTAGTTAGATTTGAAACATTATTATTATTACGATTCCCAAAAATGCGAATTCGTAAGTGTCACTTATTCTGGAAGTGATAAACTAATACATACGCTGACTTCATGGTTAACTGTGGGTTTGGTTATAGCTGGTGTATTTTTTACCACAATGGCCAATTTTTCAGGTACCCCTTCTGAGATTGCTCTTAAATCTGAAAACAGGGAGCTGTTACGCCAATACATGCAAAACCACACAGATATACAGGCACTGAAAAACAAAATCAGTGATTTGGCTGAACGGGATAACGAAATTTACAGAACTGTATTAGGTATAGATCCAATAACTTATGATGAACGTATGGCGGGTATTGGTGGAGCTGACCTATATGCTCATTTTGACAGATATCGCGCCCCAACTGCACAATTACTCAGACAAACTGCATTTGATCTTGAAGTGTTAGAGCGTCAGATTAATATTCAAAATCTCAGCCTAAATGAAGTTTTCGAATATCATAATGCCAATAAAGACAAAATGCGTCACATGCCTGTTCTCAGGCCGGTAGATGGCAAAATTCTTAGTGGTTTTGGTATGCGGGTACACCCTGTATACCGTGTAAGAAGAATGCACAGCGGGCTTGACTTTAGGGCAAGAGTTGGCACTCCTGTTTATGCGCCTGGTGATGGAATTATTACACACGCTGCTAACCGTGCCGGCGGTTATGGCCTTACCATTGAAATTGACCATAATTTTGGATATGAAACAAGGTTTGCCCATTTATCCGGTTTTGCTGATGGAATCAGGCCGGGTACGAAAGTTACGAGAGGCCAGTTAATTGGGTACACCGGAAGAACCGGGCGAGTATCTGGACCACACCTGCATTATGAAATTTTACTTAACGGGAATCAGGTAGATCCTCTTAATTATCTGTTTGTTGATCTGACCCCGCAGGAGTACAGGGCATTTAAAGCAATAAGTGAAGCTACAACTCTAGCCGGCGATTAATCAGCAGCTTACTGTACTGTTATGCCATTTGGTAGTACTACTATAGTTTTTCACTGAAATAAAGCTCTATCAAGCGATCTGAAGAGCGAATACTTTTTTTGAGCCAATCAAAAATAAGAGCAGTCTTTTCTTCTTCTGAAAGTGACCAAATTGCTTGTTCAATCGCTTTCTTAATTCTTTGGGTGGTTTCATATAATGTTAATGCTACACTAACCGACAAATTCAGACTTTCACTAAACCCGTCCATCGGGATATACACGTTATAGTCTGCTTGGTTAATTGCTTGCTCTGTTAACCCTGTTTTTTCGGCACCAAATACAAGTGCCAAAGGTTTGTCGACATTCAATTCAGAAATAGATGTTGAATTGGCATGCGGGGATGTCGCTGCAATTTTATATCCCTTTGCCCTGAGTTGTGTATAACACGTGGTTATGTTATCGGTATTTGGCTGCATAAACCGATGCAGTGTTAACCATTTATGAGCATTTTTAGTAACTCCTTTACTTATATTGAGCTTATATAGCGTTTCAACTGTATAGACATCCTGCACGCCAAAACAATCACAACTTCTGAGTACTGCACTTGCGTTGTGCGACTGATAAATATTTTCGAGTACAACGGTGATATATCTGGTTCTCTTATCCGCTATCTCATATAGTTTTTTGAACCTTTCCTCGAAAACAAACTCTGATAAATAAGTAATAAGTTGCCGTTTTTGTTCGAGAGATAGCGAATCCGGCATATTTTTTAAAATTTTTGATTAAACCATCAAGGGTCAATCATTTGTTAACTTAAAGCCCTGCTTACGTATAGTTTTGAAGTATTTTTTATTTGTATATGGCTTTATCTTTTTCCTGATGTAACTCAAATAAACGTTTACGTAGTTAGTTCGGGTATCAAAGCCTAATTCCCAAACATTATCAGACAGTTCATTGATACCTATTACTCTGTCCTGATTTTTCAGGAAGTAAGCCATTAAATCAAACTCGTTATTTGTAAGATCAATCTCATTATTGTTTACAAAGAACTTACGTTGTATCATATTCATTTTTAATTCGCCACACACGAGTTCTTCTTTTGACTTATTTGCATGGTATCGACGAATGAGGGCATCTACACGAGCAATTAACTCGGTATTATCAAATGGTTTGGTAAGATAGTCATCTGCTCCGAAATCTAAACCACTTACTTTTATATTTATAGCGTCATATGCAGAAAGAATCAAAAGCGGTGTATCCACCTGTTTATCACGCAAGTTTCTGCATATCTCGAGCCCATCGATGTCGGGAAGTCCCAAATCAAGAACTATACAATCGTAGGTTCCTTTACTCGCTAATTCTTCTCCTAATGAGCCTGTAGCAACAAGGTCAACATCATACCCCTTTTTCTCAAGAATTTTTTCGACCAATGACCCAACTACTTTATCATCTTCAACAACAAGTATTCTCATGTTATGAAATTATAAATGTTCCTAATAATGTATTATCCGGTTAGTCAGATTAACACTTCAATGACAAATAATTGCTTAATCTGACCAAAATAATAAGCTATCCTTAATAAAAATTAATTTCAAATAATCTGTTAACGGACAGGAATACACTTCCTTATACCCGCTCCGCTA
>SLDG01000070.1 GCA_007125355.1 Balneolales bacterium
ACTTGACACTCAGTTGGTTTGAGAGCATCCCGGTTTTACCGCGGAGGGTCGGGGGTTCGAATCCCTCTGCGCCCACATTTTCAAAAGGACTGTAATCTTTTAGGGATTGCAGTCCTTTTTTTATTCAAGTGCCGTAGGCACGAACGATATTTTAACACCGGAATTCATCCCGGTTCATGAATGCCATAGGCATGGTCGATATAAATCAATTATTATTCATTTCAAATCTTGAAATATAAACCGCTTATCGTAATCAATGCCGAACCTCTCTAACATTTTAATATATTCTTCTTTAAAAGAGACTTCCTTGTGATACACCTCCTGATTTTTTATGTATTTAAAAACTGCATCTATATGTGACCTGCTGTATGAAAAGCTCCCAAATCCTGATTGCCATTCGAAACGATTTTCCAACACCCCGCTTTCATTTACCCATTTTGATGACTTGGCTTTAACCGATTGCATCACGCTTGAAAGACTTTTAGAAGATTTTAGTTCGAAAAAGCAATGAATATGGTCTTCAACGCCATTTACAATTATCGTTTTGCATCCATTTTCGATTAATAGTTGGCCAATGACGGATTGAAGGCGAGGTTTCCAGCTATTTTGTATTAAAGCTTTTCTGTGCTTTACGGCAAAAATTGATTGGATGTATATTTGACTGTATGTGTTTGGCATATCTTAGATCGATTAAGATTATTAGTTTTTATTATCTAAGACGTTTAGGACAAATACCTTACAATTTTTCTGGTTTTTTTATATAGGACGTGCCTGACGGCACTCTGGAGGTGGGGTGTTCATTATTGCCCGTGGGATGAATCCCACGGCTAAAAAACTGGCCGTGCCTACGGCACTTTTTGGGGTGCGATGTTATTGCCGTAGGATGAATTCGCGGGTAAAAGACCGGCCGTGCAATAGGCACTTTGGAGGGTGGCGGCGTTATTGCTCCTGGGATGAATTCCACGGGTAAAAGACAGACCGTACCTACGGTACTTTTGGGAGTGAGCACAGCAGCGGGGACGCTGCTCTGAATTCCGCTCGCGCGAGGACGCGCTGAACGTGCTAGGTTATTTTGGCTTTTGGCAGTTGGCTATTTGCTGTTAGCGATCTTTGTTGCGCCGACTGTTATCTGACCTTTTCCGGCGTTATCTTTTTACCGCAGTGTACGCCGTGTTCCGCAGAGGTTTTTTACTCTGTGAAACTCTGTGTACACTGTGGTTTAATTCTTTGGCTGTTAGCATGCGTCCTCTGCCGCTCGACAAAAGCCATGCCATAAATTACTTGGGAGATTTCTCGGGTATACATTGTCTAAAAAAGTGTCAGAGCCTGTATTTTAAAACGAGAACCTTAATACCACTCTACCCTCGAAATGACAGTTTCTTCTGCCTTCCACCCTCTGTCCTCAGCCCTTCTACGATCGTATCGTAATTACGATATTGAATACAATATCCTGGTCGGTTCGAGCGAAGACGTTGCTTGAGCGAGGTATGAGCTGGAAGTAACGGTATTCGAAATTAGCGCGAATTGTTTGCGAGAATGTGTATCCGATACTCGGTGTAATTGTAATTCGCGCATCTCCCCTTTCACTTGGTTCACCGGGCTCGTACTGATTTACGTCACGATTGATTGAGGATGGATCACCACGCAAAATTTCACCAAGGTCATTGTTCAAGAGATACGTAAGCCTCAAATCCTCGGCATAATTTATATTCAGATTCAGGTCAATCGTATTCTGGAATCGTCTGAAGAATGGCAACCTGAACCCTCTTTTACTGTATCCCAATTGCAGCGTAATACTTTGCGACTCGGTTTCTACCACGTTAGAATTCGACAAGCTGAAGGAGGTTGTATTCGAGCGATTGTAGTTTAATGTAGCCCTCAATCCATTATTAAATGTCATATTTACACCAATAAACGGCTGAAATGATCGCGTTAACGTAATACTGCTCGGCTCGAACTCACTTCTGTTATCGATCGCATTGTAATCCCCAATTCTTCTTGTTACTTCTGCTCCTTCATCGGGGAAAAATCTCCATTGCAGCCTGTAATTTGACGTGTAATTGTGCGTTAGCGACATCCGCGAAATATAGCGCCTCATAAAACCGATTCTGCGTTCCCATCCCCCCCAATTCACGCGCCATGTTGGCATCGGGAAAGGCATATACGAACGGGTATCTACAGTTGAGCCAATTCCGCCCAAATATGCACCTCTGAACTGATTTTGAATGGTATTCGGACCTAAAACAATAGATCCGTCATCATTAGGTACAATAACAGTTCCCTCATCGGGCAAGCCTTCGAATGCTGTTCTTAACTGACTGCGGAAAAAGTCTCCATATCCCGAGCCAAAAGCCCAAACCGAGGTCTCTATTTCCCCACTTTGTGTGAACTGCGTGGCCAATGAGTCAGAAAATACGTTAAAAGAATTCTGTCTGTTTTGACTCCATCTCATATTCCAGTCCAAATCAACCGTTACATCTCTGAACGGACTCAAACGTGTTCTGAAACGCAGATCATTTCTCAAGTTCTCCTGCTTGGATAATGAAATAACTTCATCTTCTGTTTCCGGACGCACGATTTGTGAAAATGGAATCCGATTATTTAATCCAATACGATATCCAAAATCAGGTGAAAAGTTCGAGGTTTCATCCGGGTCATTAAACATACTAAAGATGCTGGCTCCACCATCATAACCGGACTGACTTGAACTCCTCGATATACCATAGGTCACATCAAATGATTGCATACTGAAACCTGCCAGCATAAACTGACGCGCGTAATGTTTCAGATTCTCGCTCATAGAAGGACGCTCAATTTCCTGTGGAGTACCGCCTCTTTGTTGCTGTCTGTTATTCGCTACCGGTGCATCAGGGTCAAGTTCACCGCGTTCAATTTGCCGTTGACGCTCGCGTTCTTGTTGCCGGGCTTCACGTTCTCGGTCACGCTGTTGCTGCCTTTGTCGCGCTCTTTGTTCTCTGGCTCGTACTTCCTGCTCGTTTGCTCTCACCAAATTATCGTAAAACGGAATCCTTCGGAGCAAATCCTGCATTCTGATACCGACCGTATTGTCAAGGCTGTATTGATTCGATACCGTTGCACCAAGATTCCTGTCAATTGGCGAGTTCCGCCACGTAAATCCACCCCTGTAATTCGCCTGATAATTAAACCAACTAAGCGGACGAATTTGGTTAAATCGCGGCCTCCATGTAGCGTTGTAATTCTCGGCGTATTGCTCGCGTCTCATCTCTACGTCTGAATTGAAAAAGGCGTCACTCAGGACGTCAAATGAAGGCCGGATGTCAAAACTGAGAGAGTCGGCATCAAAAACTCGTGATATCGGATCTAAATTATACTCACTTCTTGTGTTCATGCGAAGGGAAATCGGTGGCATGATATCATAAGCGATATTAAACGTATTTACATAGCCAAACTGATGTGTTTGCTGAAGCGGGAAGGGCTCCTGCTCTTCGAAAGACCTTCGTTGCGTTTCCCCATAACGGCGATCAATAGTGTGGCTCGTACCTATACTTGATGGTAAATAAGCGAAACGGAGACCACTCACAAGATTAAGTACCGGAGTGTCCTCTAAAAATCCAAGCGGGCGTATTGTTCTTACGTTCGGTATCGTAAGATTATAATTTAAACCGGCGCTGTAATTCCATCTGTCATCAAACTCATTATTGGGATTACTGGCAGATGAGGTAGTGTAATTATAAGAAAGTGTTATAGGGTCAAGCGCGTAACGCAGCAACGTCAATCTTGAGTTGTTTTTAGTGATACCTGTAAGGTTTAAACTGTAGGATTCTGACCGTGTCTGAATCTCCCTCAAACGCTCATTTATAATTCTGTCCTGTTCCGCCGGATCTTCGACATCATTCCTGACGGCGCTTTCGAATTCAGAAAAACGAATATCACCCTCTCTTGGTAAAAATCGTGGAGTTGAAACAGAATTTCTTGTACTCATACTAAGTGGAATATTCCACCCGTATCTTTCCGGAATAAACCGGTGCAGATTTACAGTTGTACTTAAATCATAATTAGTCTCATCGCTTTTCCTGCGGTCAATCATTCTTGAATTGAGTGACCCAAACCCATCCTGGGTGTGACTAAAGCGCGCGTTAAACGATGCGAAATCGGCAAGCTGAATTCTTGCACTCACATTACCCGACCAAGCTCTTCGGTTGTCAAATCCGGAAACACGCAACTCATTCAGCCATAATTCTGCATTAATGGCTCTTATTCCACTTTTGCCGTCACGGTTCGAACTAGCTCCGGCTATTACACGTCCTTCTTCAATCGGTGGCTTACCCTCATTTCGGTTTCGAACGCCAAGCCCAATTTCGGTTACCCGATCAAGCGAAGGATTACCTCTTATTGCTACGACAGCACCCGGAGCAGCATCCCTTACGATATCACTGCGTTCGTAAACAAGATCGGTATCTACTCCATCAAGATTTCGTAACTGTTTAAGCTCGTTTAGCACCGACAATACCAAATTCACACTGTTGGAGTCCGGCAACCAAACTCGTTCTACGTCTTCGTCGAATCGCTCGTAAGATTCACGATTCGGACCGAATTGCCAGGTTGTATCAGACGGGGTGATAGGTTGTCTGAATTCGTAGTAGTTGGTTTCAAGATTGCTTCCTAAACGAATCACTACTTCCACATCATCTCTACTCTCGTAGCCTTCTCCGTGCACAAACATCCGAAGATTTGAATAATTCACCAAACTCAGGTTCCCGGGATAGATTCTGCTTATCATTCTGATATCTCCCGGCTTAAGATTCTGAACATTCAGTACGATTGACTGCTCGTTATCGGCTATTGTTTCCTGTTGGCCACGAACTCTTGAACGAATAGCTCCCGGTGGTACCCGATACGGCACCGGCTGCCGCGATGCATTTTCTTCAATGTTGATGGTTGAGATATCGAACGTGGTTGTGGCATCGTCGGTATTTCCAATGTTGTCGGCTTTTCTCCAGAGGTTACCAACGAACTCAAGTGTGGCGAAGCGGAGTGTAAATGGCTCTTCGTACCCGTGCATCCACATACGAATGTGGGTCACACGCTGTAAATCTTCAATATTACCAACCTGTCGCACAAAATCTCTTATAGGAATACGAACCTGATACCACGGATGTATGGGGTTTTCCCTCTGTATATCAACAATGTAATTTTGTCCGACCCGCAAAGATGTTGTATCCGCGGGGTTCAAATTCAATTCGTACTGGAAGAAAGCATCGATGGTGTTTACTGAGGCAGGATTTATCAGTCCCTCAGAATCCGGACGGTTTGTTACTGCCTGCTGACTTCCACTTGAAATAGAATTACCTTCGTGGTATCCATACATCCTGTAAAAACGCTGATGTAATGGCAGGTTTCTGACCATATTGTTACGGTAGAAAATATATTCATCATTCGAAGGGTCATTTCTGATTTGTTCCAGCCTTTCAGGATCGTCGGCATAGACAATTTCCATAGCAGCAATAAAATCAGCAAAAAGCGCTTGCTCGTTCAGGCCATCGTTACCTGTACTTGGTACGCCATCCAGCCCTACATCTTCCCGGTTTATATTTGCTACAGAAAATTGCCCATCGAATTCAACCGGAGAATTCAGCACATAGGAACGGCCTTCTGAATCTATCCTGAGGTTGTTTTCACGCTCATACAGGCCATCCTCGGTGTTAAGTGTATTATTTGGGATGACATCCTCAGAAACCGTACCAATATCAAAAAAGATAGTTCCGTTATAGGCCTCGAGGTCTGCTGCTGATGGCGCTCTGCCATCCGGCAGGATTGGCTGAACCCAAAATTCGAGAAATTCGATGTTTTGCTGGGTAAAATCACCAAGTCCACCGGGCAGTACTGCTGTCATACCACCCCACATTTTTTCAGGGTTATTTTCGAGCATATCCCGCATTTGCATGTTGTAATTATACGGGCCGCGCTCTCGGGGATTATAGAAAATGTCGAGTGTTTGGAGAATATTTTGATCAGATGACCGAACCTGACGGTTTGGGAATACCTGAGTAATAGGAATTAGTGCCGATTCAGGAAATTGTTGAGAACCCCTTTCCTCGTTAATCGGAATCATATACCATGAAAACTGTGCCCGCATGTCTGATCTTTCCGCTCTAATGCTTGTACCCTGCGGGGCATTCTGTAAATCACTATCAAAGCCGGGTAACGCAAAAGGCGCGGCAGCCAAATTCCATCGGCCGGGATTCAAAAAGCTAACGGTAGATTTTGATCCTTCGAAATCATCTATAAATGCAAGGCCGTTTTCTTCATCGGGGAAAAGTTCACCACTATCTATAGCACGCTGAACGGCGTTGGTTTGTGCTACCCCCGGCCTCAATTGCGCCCATTCACCACTGATATCCAAAGACGACGGTGCCCGTGTTTGCAATAGAGGTACCGCATCTATGGCTCTTGTAAGCCAGGGAAGGTCAAACCGGCCCCGGGCATCAAACCCGATAATGGTGTTATTGATGGGTTCATCTCCAATAGGGATTTTATCCTGTATTGGACGCTCTTTGAGCTGGAAGAAGGTTCCGCCAACCCGGATGTTATCAGAAAAATTATACTGAGCCCTAACTCCGGTAAAGGTCGTCTGCTGGATTTGGAGTAACTGATTACTTTCATACTCAATTCTGATTTCCTGTCCGGCTGCCAGATACTGTCGGTTTGTGATTACAATATTTCCGATAACGTAATCTACTTCATAATCAACACCTTCTGTTAATTCAATGCCGTTGGCTGTTACCCGAACCGAACCGGGAATGAGACCGAATGAGCCCAGGAAATACGTATCAGAAACACCACCGCGAGCCAACCCTCTGATTCTGTAAATCGCATTCTTAGAATTTTGTCCCGCATTCGTTTGTCTATTTGTATAGAGCTCAGGAAATGCAAACCGGTTGATGGCTTCTTCTTTGTCGGCTTCACTGAGATTGCTCTCATTTATGATATCGATGATGCGTTGCCCGAAAGGCTCTAAATAGGGAAAAATAATTCTACCGCTTGAGGGGTCAAGAGTCGGGGTATTAAAATCAACCTGATTATCAGGCTGTGTGTTACCCTGCTGATCTACCCTGTCGAGGCCAAGCGATTGCAAGAGTATGTTATTGATACCCGGGATGTTAACCTGGTCTGTATTTCCTCCCGTAAAGAAAATATCAAGTTCCAGGGCGTCTCTTGTCAGATTTCGCGCTCCAAGTGAGTACACATTCCGCATGGTAATATCCCACGAACGGCTGTTTGTACTTTGCGTTGATGGACGCAATAATTTCAGGAACAATCGCTGATTATCCCCTTGATTTGGTTCCCCGACATATACAACCTCACCTGCATTATTACGGTACGAAAACGCAACCGCTACCGCCTGCCTCTGATCGATACGGGCATCAAGAGAAATATAGCCCAACGACTCATTAACCGAGTAATCACGCCCACGCGTAAGCTGAAAGAATTCACCCTCTTCGAATTCATCTGAAGGTACACCAAGATCGGAAGAAGACACCCCGATGGTAGGATCCCTGAACTGCTCCAATAATCCCTGATCAAATGGGTCATCATCATTATCGGGTGGCAAAAACTGCCCGTTAAAGTCCCTTGTACCTTTATCCAAAAGTGCAATGGCCCGCCTTTGCCCTTCAATCGGCGTTGAGGAAATATTTAACAGATATACATCTATATTAATCAATTCGAGAATACGGCCGGAATAAAACGGGTCACTCATCAACCCTTCAAATTCCTGAAGCGTAAAGAAATCAAGAAAAAAGTGCCTGTCGTCTTCGTAATTATTTGGTGCGATATCTATCATTTGTTCCTGCGAACCACCGGAAATAACTTCAACTTCTGAATCCCCTTCCTGCTGAGAAAGTACCGTAGTTAATTCAAACGCACCAAGCTGTGCCCTGGCTTTGATACCAAATAACGCGCCCCCACCTCTGATAAGGCTGTTTCCGGTCTCCATAGACACGTTACCAAGCTCAATCGACTGGATAATCTCATCTTCATACCCCGTATAAAGAATATTTAATCGATTTTCGTATTCAAATGCCCGTTCTGTATCCCAGTCGGTAGAAATGGTAAGTTTGTCGCCAATAGTACCCTGTATATTCAATTTCAGGTTTTGGTCGAATCTGGGATCAACCCGCTTCCGTTGATCAGCCGGTAAAGCAGGGTCTTCAGTTTCTGTGATGGAAACCCCGATATTCATATTAGCAGAGCCGGTAACTCTGAGATTCACTTCGGGACGCCCAAATATTGTCGTAAATGCCGAACGCTGACCGCCGGGAATTGTAATTCTGAAATCAAGCATCCCCCTTCTTGTGTCACGCCTGCGTTCCTCTTCAAGTATCAATTGCTTGAAGTTTGATCGTTTTGTAAACGATTTATGCTTTGCAGCATATTGCTCAAAAGTATAAGTAACGGGAAATGCGGCCTGCCTTCCCCCAATTTCTCTTGTTACCCTGAAATTGCCAAGCGAATCTCTTTCTACTTCTGTTCTGTCTTGCGAGCTTGTAATCTGCAATACGCCAGGTAATGGCCTGAAAAACGGAGTTGCTGCCCTTGTTGTTCTTGGCATCGGCAACACGGTGGTCGTATCTCTGGTGGCCGTTACTTTTTCATCTTCAACATCTTGTTCCGTTTCCGGTTCCTGCTCTGATTCCAGTTCAGGTTCAACACCTGCTTGCAGAGTATCTGCAACCGGAGAGAAAACAAAACCGGTTACGGCTGCTTCCGCATCAGGAACAAACGTAAAAAAGAAAAAGCTGCATAAAGGCAGCAAAAAACGTAGGAGATACTTCTGCACTTGTTACTGTACGTGATATCGTCTGGTAAATATTTTAGTTGAAGAAAGACTCATAAAACCATTTTCCGGTGAGGAATAAACCAATAATAACATATTTAAAACGGCGTCAGGCATTCATTGTTCCGAATTTTAAAAGGCCATATTAAAAACACAGGCTATTTTAACGGTTTTGCAAATCTATTTTTTTTGTCAGTCCCGTTTGGGGTAACAGTAACAGTTATTCTATAGGCTAAGATGAGTTAGTTTCGTTTGCAGAATGTTATTTTTGAACGCATTAGCTTGTATAATACATCGGAATTAAACACAGACCGCAAAATAACATTTCATTTGATAAGAAATCAATGTTTAATGATATTTTTTTGCGTATGCAGGTTTTTATTTTATCAGGTTACGAATCATGGTAGAGTCACAATGCGTTGTGACTATGCCGATGCGTTGCGACCCTACCATGTGCCATTTGCATAAAAAATAAGACAACAAAAAGTGATTTTTATCTGTTATAATTTACGGTTTACCATTTTATCCACAGTTTATCAATCGTATCTTCTTATACTTGGGAAAATGATAGCGTGTTCCCTTTTTTACTTTTTATCTAATAAAGACTGCTAAGTTCTACTTTATCAGAATTTTGATAAAGATGCAGGAATTTCATAAATCTAATCAGAGTCATTCATTTTATGGCAAATCCGGTAATCCGAAGCCTTCAAATAGATATACTGAAAAAACACATTGGCCCGTTTTTTTTCTGCTTTCTGATTATCATGTTCCTGCTATTAATGCAGTTTTTATTTCTGCATATAGATAAGCTGGTCGGGAAAGGTTTGCCAATGAGCATAATCATAGAGCTCATTCTCACCAATCTGGCATATATGGTTGTCCTCGCGGTGCCAATGTCTGTTTTAGTATCTACACTTATTGCATTCGGCAAAACATCTGAATTGCATGAAATGACGGCCATTAAAGCAGCAGGAATTAATCCCCTTTCAATAATCAGGCCTGTTCTGCTTCTTGGTGCAGGATTAATGGTTTTCCTGATTTGGTTTTCGAATGAAGTGCTACCGGAGGCTAATTATAAAGCTCGCTCATTGTTTATAGATATCAGAATGCAGCGTCCCGGATTCGATCTAAAACAAAATGTTTTTTATGATGGGATCAACAGTTTTAATTTTCTGGTTCGCCATATTCCCGCCGGAACGGACAGTTTGTTTGATGTGACCTTATTTCAGGAAGCCAACAGAGAACGAAACGCAGCCACCATTCGTGCAAACAAGGGCTATTTAACCTCAGTGGAAGATACCGATATCCTGAGTTTGTTTTTATTTGACGGTAAAATCCACCGGGTGTTGTCTGAAACGCCTGACGGTAAACCAAGAACAGAAATCACACGTTTCGAAGAGTATCGCATCAACTTTGACCTCTCAGAACTGAGTTTTACGCGAACCGACCACACCACCCGACGACGCGATGACCGTACTATGAGTTCACAGGCTATGCTTGCTGTTATCGACTCTCTGAATTTGGCTATGGATAAAGACCGTATCACAGCGAGTGCCAATAAAGGCTCGAGTAAAGCACTTGAGTTTTTGTTGCAATCAGCAGAAAGGAAACAGCCTCAATCACATTTTAATGACTCGACTCATTCAAATGGTGATATCGTACTTGCAAGTTCAGTCGCTGAAAGTGAATCAGACAAGTCTTCCGAAGTTATAACACCACAAAACGATTCGACAGAAATCACCTTAGAATTGCACAAAGTTGATAGCGATAAAAATTCAGAGGAATCTGTAAAAACACCTTTCTTTGTACTTAATCAGGTCGATGGTACTTCCGAAAAGAGACAAGCAGTGCGCAGAACTACGAGCTCAATGAGAAACTCGGTATCACAGCTCATAACCGTAAATAATTCGTTTGAGTGGCGTATTGAACGGATTGCGCAGTATATGGTGGAAGTCCACAAAAAAGTCTCTATCCCCGCGGCATGTATTATTTTTGTGCTAATTGGTGCTCCTTTGGGGATTCTAACCAGAAACGGAAATCTCGGTGTAGCCGCTTTACTGGCTATCATCATTTTCACCTATTACTGGATTGGAATAATTCAGGGGGAAAAACTGGCTGACCGGTTGATTATCAGTCCTTTTATAGGGATGTGGTTCGCAAATATCACGCTTTTTATTCTGGGAATCTATCTGATGGCAAAAGTGATGTACGATTTCAGATTATCCGGACTTTGGAGGAAAAGACGTTGAACACCCTCGACCGCTATATCCTAAAAAGACTGACGGTTCTCACCATAATGGTGATTGCTGTTTTGATTTTTGTATTTATCATCATCGATTTTTCCGAAAACAGTGATAATTTTACAGACCGGGGCGCTCCTTTAAGTGAAATATGGAACAGATATTATCTGAATTACATCCCCGAAATGATTCGTTTGGTTTCGCCACTTGCCGTATTTGTAGCGACCTTACTGATTGTTGGACAGATGTCTGAGCGTGTGGAACTCATCGCGCTAAAAAGTGCAGGCGTTAGTTTATACCGGTTTTTGGTTCCATTTATTTTGTTCGCGGTCGTTATGACTACCATCGTAAGTTACCTTGATGGCTATGTTATTCCATCATCGAATGCTGAACGTATACAATTTGAAAGGGAATACATCAACCGAAGTTCTCAAAGGGTCGAACGGCACAGAATTTACAGACAGGATAGTCAGGAGTTGTTAATTGTACTTAACTACTTTGACAGCTCCCGAAATATCGCTTACGGAGTACGAGCGTATGAATTCAATGGGGATGAATTGGCTCAGCGCATAGATGCCGTAAGAATGGAATGGGTGGATTCTACCGAAGTGTGGAGATTTATACGGGCTGATCGAAGAATATTTCACGAACAAGGGTACACGCATATTTTCCAAGCCGATGCAGATACCACACTTAATATCAGGCCAAGAGATTTGGCGCGCACCACAGCCGACATTTATTTGCTAACATATCCCGAAATTGTCGATTATCTCAGCGCGCTCAGAAGAAGTGGAGCTGCAGGGATAGAAGAACCTATGGTACAATTTTATGGAAAAGTCACTTATCCAATAAGCATAATTATAATTACACTTATTGGAGTGATAATAGCCGCTGAAAGGAGAAAAGGCGGTCGAGGGGCCATTCTCGGATTTGGACTTGGAGTTAGCTTCCTCTACATAGCACTGATGAAACTCATTGAGCCTTTTGGGGCTTCAGGAACCATAGAACCGCTTCACGCGGCTCTGCTTCCGCATATAGTATTTCTGCTCGTCTGTTTAATTATGCTTTATAAAGCTCGAAAATAACCCGGAATAAATCAGGCTTCAGGTAACGGGCCTCTGTAATTAAAAGGCATCTCGGGTTTACCATCGGTTTTTATAGTCCCATGCTGCTTTTCATATCTGTTGATATTATCCTGTAACGCATTTGAGAGCCTCTTGGCGTGGTCAGGCGTTAGGATGAGACGTTTAACTACCTTCGCTTTAGGCAACCCTGGCATAACCGCGATAAAATCCAGTATAAATTCTGACGGGGAATGCGTAATCATCACCAAATTAGAATACGTACCTGCCGCCTCTTCTTTGGTGAGCTCTATTTCCATTTGTTTCCGTTTGTTCTGTTGGTTCTGTTGGTTCTTGTCCATTTTTCTCTTTTTTAGTTTGATTTGAATGTGCTAATTATAATCAGTTACGTTTTTATTCAGGATGTTTCAGATGATGTCAAAACATGAATTAAGTCACTTCTGGTAATTATTTGATGTTTTCCGCTTTCCATGTTTACAATAACAGCTGCATTTCCACGATTGAGTAGTTTTGTTATTTCATCCATGCTTGTTTGCGATGTAACCTCCGGAAATGGTTTATCCATAATTTTACTGACGGAAACATCTTTCAGCGTTGGCTCTTTTATCAGATGAGAAAGAATACGACTGTCATTGATACTACCGGTAAAACCATCTGCTCCTTTAACCGGCAATTGCGAAATATTATGCTCGTTCATCATCTTGATGACGTCATCTACACTGTCATTTTCACTCGTAAAAAGCAGCTGCTGCATTCCGGTACTTTTTGCTTTAATAATATCTGTCGCCTCAGGTGACCAAGCCGGCTCAAGAAATCCGTTTTGAGTCATCCATTCATCATTGTAGATTTTTGAGACATAACGTGTGCCGCTATCCGGTAATAACACGACCACTACATCATTTTTGCCAAGTTTGTTGATTTTTGCATATTCAATCGCTCCCCAAACTGCTGCTCCGCATGAGCCTCCTATAAACAAGCCCTCACGCTTGGCAAGTGCCCGGGTTGTATGAAACGCATCGGCATCATTGCACTGAATTACATCATCAATGTATTTAAAATCAATATTTCCGGGGATAATATCCTCACCAATACCCTCTGTCAAATATGGCGCTATTTGCGACTTGTCGAATTTGCCTGTCTTAGAATAGCTAAGGTATACCGAGCCAACAGAATCAACTCCTACCACTTTTATATTGGGATTTTTCTCTTTGAGGTACTTGGCGGTACCTGTAATGGTTCCGCCGGTTCCCATCCCAGCAACAAAATGGGTTACTTTCCCCTCGGTTTGTTCCCAAATTTCAGGTCCGGTGGTTTCGTAGTGAGCCTGCGTATTACTCAGGTTATCGTATTGATTCGGATAGTAGGAATTTGGGATTTCCTCACTAAGCCGTTTAGCGACTGAGTAGTAGCTTCTGGGATCATCGGGCTCGACATTAGTAGGACAAATCTTGACTTCAGCACCCAATGCGCGGAGTAAATATACTTTTTCCATACTCTGCTTGTCCGTGGTTGTAAAAATGCATTTGTAGCCTTTAACCACAGCGGCGAGAGCGAGTCCCATTCCTGTGTTACCGGAAGTGCCTTCGATTATGGTACCGCCTGGCTTAATTAACCCTTGTTTTTCAGCATCTTCGATCATTTTAAGGGCGATGCGGTCTTTTACGCTTTGCCCGGGATTAAAATATTCCACTTTTGTGAGAATCAACGGGCCTGCCTCGTCCGCCAGCCGGTTAAGTTTAACTAATGGCGTGTTGCCGATGGTTTCCAGAATATTATTGTGCCACATATATTTTTAATGAATTTCTGATTTAGTCGAATCCGGAATTTTTAAACCGGTAATTGAATAAAATAATTAGATAGTTGCCGGGACTATTGCTACATCTAAATCCGGCAGTGTTTCACTCTGAAAATAACCAAAAGTTATTTTATAACTAATTTTTAATCAGAAAAATATCGGATGCCCCGCACGTTCAGCGCGTCCTCGCGCGAACGGGATTCAGAGCAGTGTCCTGCCAGGTTACACCGGCAGGCAGGCCCGCTGCCGTGGATGCGAAGAGTTTGTTTTAGGCATCGTTGCCTTTAAAAGGCAAACCTTCAGGGTTTTTGAAACCCTGAAGGTTTCTCCTTAGCGCAGAAACTCAGCTTTAGTTTTAATATCGGTCCGAAACATCATCACTTTTGGGATATTTCTTGAGTATGCTTTACCTAAATATGATTTGATACGTATTGGAAAATCGCAATATTGTTGCGATCATGCACCCTTTAAATTACGAGCTCAATGTATCTCAGCCTTTGTAGAGTCGCGATGAATCGCGTCTATACCCAGCGGACTCTGATGACGCAAGTTGCTCCGCTCAGCCTTAGTCATAATCTTAATCTTAACCTTTACCTTTACCCCAGCCTTTATAACCTGGCATCTACCATTTCTCTTGGCAGAAACCCCTTAACATCAAAAATAACCCTATCAGGTGATTTTGTGAGTTTTAATGACTTAAAGTCTTCATGAGCAACCGCGAGGATAATTGCTGAGTAATCCTCTGGATTGGGTTCTTGCTCTTTACTCAATATGTCAAGTTGATATTCATGGCTAACTTCTTCGGGATCTGCCCAAGGGTCATACACATCTACATTAATATCAAAGGTTTTAAGCTCTTTAATGATGTCGATAACGCGGGTATTTCTAACATCAGGGCAATTCTCTTTAAACGTAAAGCCAAGCACAAGCACTTTAGAGTTAATTACTTTCAAATCTTTGCGCATCATTAGCTTAACAACCTGATTGGCCACATACATTCCCATACCATCATTAAGTCTTCTGCCGGCAAGAATAATTTCAGGATGGTATCCTGCTTCCTGCGCCTTTTGAGCCAAATAATAAGGGTCAACACCGATACAATGTCCACCTACAAGCCCCGGACTAAATGGAAGAAAATTCCATTTTGTTCCAGCCGCTTCAAGAACGTCTCTGGTGTCGATTTGAAGCATATTAAAGATTTTGGCGAGTTCATTTACAAAAGCAATGTTTATATCACGTTGAGAGTTCTCAATTACCTTGGCAGCTTCTGCAACTTTAATCGTTGGTGCAAGGTGGGTTCCGGCAGTAATTACCGTTTTGTATAAATCATCCACAAATTTACCGGTTTCGGGTGTGGAACCTGATGTAACTTTGAGGATTTTGGTAACAGTATGAACCTTATCACCGGGGTTTATTCGCTCCGGACTATATCCCACAAAAAAATCACTGTTAAATTTTAACCCCGAGACTTTCTCAAGTACAGGCACACAATCATCTTCAGTGGCACCGGGGTAAACCGTGGATTCATAAATAACTACATCACCTTTTTTAAGGACTTTGCCAACAGTTTCACTCGCTTTAACCAATGGCGTGAGCACCGGCCTGTTGTGCTTATCGGTTGGTGTTGGAACGGTAATAACAAACACATTACAATCTAAAAGTGCCTGAGTTTGATCTGTAACGAATAACCCTTTATCTGAACCATTAAATTCATCAGTTAAAACACTTTTCAGCTTACTGTCTTCTACTTCAAGCGTTCTGTCATGTCCGTTTTTGAGCTCCTTAACCCTTGAAGTGTTAATATCAAAACCAACACATGGAAATTTCTTACCAAATTCTACGGCTAAGGGAAGTCCTACATAGCCAAGTCCAATTGTAGCAATTTTTGCGGACTCAATAGTTAGATTCATATAATTTCAGAATGATTTTCTAATAGTTTTTATGTTTAATTGTAGCTTCATTTTAGAATACTTCGACTACAAATGAGCACTTTTGAATGTCCCCACTAACTCATTTAATAATTGATAAAATATATCAGGCTATTTCTATCTGGATTAATCAGTTAATCGTTCAATAATCAGATATACACCAAGAAGGGATGTAAGAAGAGATGCACCAAATGAAATGTATTCAAAGACTGATGGTCTTTGCCGAACGTGTACAGTTACATACTCATTATTATCGAGCTTAAAATCACGCATTCCGATGGGAAATGGCTCTTGATATTTATAGGTAAATATCTTGACCGTTTCCTCCATATTATCTTCATTTACTCTATTAATGTAAATTTCAATTTGTGGCAAACTAAAAAAACGAAATACACCTGCTTGGTTTCCCATCCTCCAATCAGATCCCGGGCCACCAGAATAAGACAATAGTTGTGGGATAGTAGTGTTTCTTGGTACAAGAAACCGACCGGGCCGGCCAACCGCCCCCCAAACATTTACAGTATCGGCTAGCATACCCGGTGGAGCAATTCTAACAACATCTGACGGAGAACGAAGATCAGTTCCGATTTGTGCATGTGAAGTGGTGCCGACAAAAAATAAAACAGCCGACAAAAATAATAATTTGCGAA
>SLDG01000325.1 GCA_007125355.1 Balneolales bacterium
CCTATTACTCTGTGCCGCATAAAAAACTCGATATCCAACAAGGCAAGCAACCCACCGGTCACATCAATAAGATTTACTGACAAGAATTCATCGAGGCGCCCATCGGGAAGCAGCCAAAGCTCGTATATGAGATACCAAACTCCAAAAAAACCGAGGAGCTTTAGCAGAAAAGTGACTATGTCTTTATTTATCACAAGAAATTGGGTTTAATTAAAAATCAATTAACGGGAGTAAACCGCAGGCTATCTTTATTTGTGGCTCTAAAAATAGGAATTAACCCGGATTATTCACCAAGAAATTTTCTTGTTAGCAAGGCGAAGGGGGAAAATCAGCGGAAGGGTACCTGAGTACCCTGAGCATGATTTTTTAACTTCAACGCAGCTAACGGGGAAATTTCGAAGCACTTTTAATGCACCCTATTTTGAGTGAATTCAGTATTTATCTATGTCATTATAATACAATTACTTATAAATTTATTTTAATACTTTCGTGAATTATTCGGGTCAACGGAATTCTTTTTTGAAAAATTATAGTGGGTGGTAGTGGGTGGTTTAGAGTGGATACAATTTCATTTTGAATAATCCAGTATAATCAAGCTTTTTCATCCTCAGTTGGTTTCGCTTATATTTATGGTTGGAAACTTTGGCTTCAGGCTGCATCCCAAAACAGATTAATATTTTTTTAAAAACACCATGTACGAATACAAAGAAGCAGTAATCAACCTTGCTCATCAATTAAAAGAATTTCGGTCAGTGGCCATTATTTCTCATGTGCGGCCTGATGCTGATGCCATTGGCTCACAGATTGCAATGGCAAAGTGGCTTAAATCTTTTGGAACTGATGTATTATGCCATAATGACGACCCCATTCCCGCTAATATTAAATGGCTTACAGATATTGAACCTGTCGAATTCTACACGCAGACCGAACTTGAATCGTGTGATGCTTTTCTTTTTGTGGATGGAAATACCCCGGATCGTTTTGGTGAATACGCTGATTTTTTCAGAAACGCGGGAAAACCGGCTTTTATGATTGACCACCACCCACAGCCTGATGAAAGTTTATTTAAAGCAATGGTTTCAGTTCCGGCGGCAGGCTCTACAGCGGAGCTGGTTTTTTATCTGTATCAGAATACAAATCCCGATTTAATTGAACCTGAAACAGCTACTGCACTTTACGCTGGTATTATGACAGATACCGGTTCATTCCGCTTTGATAGTGTGGGGGCACATACGCACATGATTATTAGCGAACTAATCCGAAAAGGACAACTGAACGTAGCCAGGATTCATGAACGGATTTACGATACGATGTCAGAAAATCAGTTAAAATTGATTTCCAGGGCGCTTGAACAGATTTCGTGTGATCCAAAAACGAAACTTTCGGTAATGTACATCACCGAAAAAGATCTTGAAGAAACTGGCTGTACACACGAAGATACTGAAGGGCTGATTAATTATCCCTTGTCTCTAAAAGAGACTAAAATCGCGATTTTATTCAGCGAACGCAGAAATAAAGTCAAAATGAGCCTCAGGTCAAAATCTGATTTTAATGTTAATACACTTGCACGCTTCTTCGATGGCGGAGGACACGCCAAAGCCGCCGGAGCATGGCATCCCGGCCCAATGGAAAATGCCGTTGAGGAAGTAAGTGAAAAAGTACGTGAGCTCTTGAAAGAATAAAGCATTACCTAAAACCGTTTCTCAAGCATATCTATAGAAATCCTAAAACGCTGTAAAATGACATCTGCTCAGCTACGAACTCTTCTGTTATCATTTTTTATTTTATCTGTGTCGGTACTCACCGGTTGCGTCGAGACTGAGTCAGATGGCCTGCAAATGGTAGATTCTTCTGTAGAAAGAACTCCATCAGCATCACTGCAGCATAATGCGGAACGTGCTGTGGCAAATAGAGGGGCGGTTGGTAATGATATCTCAGAGAGCCGGCGGAATGCTATTACCAATACAGTTGAATTGGTGAATCAATCAGTTGTGGGAATTACAGTAACAGAAACCGGGCGTGGTGGTCAAATTGATCCCTTTCTTGATTTATTTTTGCATCCGGGATGGTCACGGGAGTTTACCAGCCTTGGTTCCGGTTTTATCATCAGCGAAGACGGGCTGATTGTTACGAATGAGCATGTCATTGGCAGAAGTCCAACATCCATCAAAGTAACGCTTCATGACGGCCGCAGTTACGATGCCACCGTGATTGGTTCTGATGAATACACAGACATCGCCCTGCTTCAAATACAAAGTGAGCGAAAATTCAGGCCAATAGAATTCGGAAATTCAGATGATATTATAGTCGGCGAATGGGCCATTGCCGTTGGGAATCCGTTTGGATTATTTCAGGATGGGCAGCCAACGGTAACAGTTGGCGTAATCAGTGCTTTACAGCGTAATTTCAGGCCAAATCCACAGGATCCCAGAGTATATCTTAACATGATCCAAACAGACGCGGCCATAAACAGAGGGAATTCCGGCGGACCACTCGTAAATTCCAATGGAGAAGTAATCGGTGTTAATACGTTCATTTTTACGGGTGGAACAAGTCAGGGCAGTGTTGGACTCAGTTTTGCCATTCCCAGTAATCGAGCCATTCAAATTATCAATCAACTTGCTGAAACAGGGGAAGTACAACTCGATTACGACCCCGGAATGGAAGTCATTTCGATTAACAGACGGTTGGCTTTTCAGTACAGATTACCCTATATGCAAGGATTACTGGTAGTGAGTGTAAACACCGATGGCCCGGCATATGAAGCCGGTTTGCTGCCCGGAGATATTATTACGCGCTTTGGAGATGAATTGATTTACGGACAAACGCACGCCATGGCACTCTTAAGAGAATACAACGAAGGCGATGAAATGAAGCTCGAAATTATTCGCGATCAGCAGCTTTACGAAACCAGTATGAAACTCAGAAAAAGAGTTACGGAATAAAGGTATCGTCTTTATTACCCTTTAAAAACGTCTCTACCCGCTTGTGGTGTTCGGGGTCGGCCCACATTCTTGCAAAAGAAATACGCTCCATCTTAATAGAATCCTTATGCGATAGTCTCTCCGCTTCAGAGGCGCCTTTTTTCAGGGTTTTAATCATGCGCCTGTCGTTTGTCGTAAGCTTCTTCGAGATGTGCAATACTTGTGTTTTCAGAGAATCAGATGTTTGAACATTATCAATTAAACCCGAGACAATCGCCGATTCGGTATCCACAAGTTCCTGACTGCCCAGCCAAAGCAACGCAGTTGAGCGCCCAACTCTTTCCACGAGGCGGGTTAGGCCTCCCCATCCCGGAGACAGGTAGAATTTCCCCTGAGTAAACCCAAAACGCGCGTGCTTTGCAGCAATTCTGAAATCAAAAGCCAGGATAATTTCGCATCCACCGCCGTAGGCATCCCCGTTTACACAAGCGAGGGTCCAGCAATCTGCAGTTTCTATTCTTTCGAGGATTCTCCCCATTTTTTTCGACATTTTCGCGGCCTCAGCCTCCGTTTGTAGTACCGAAAACTCTTTTAAATCTCCTCCCGAAACAAAATTCTTATTCCCGGTAGCAGATAATACAAAAACCCGAATATCCTCATTTTCCTCTATGGTATCACAGACGTTTTCGAGTTCATCCATCACCTTAAAGTTGATTGCGTTACCGGTTTCCGGCCTGTCTATTTCGGCCCAAAGAATATGCTTGGTCGGATAGCTGATGTTTAATACACTCACAGATTTTAGCTTATTTTTTCTGAATAATAGTTAATCCCTAAAATTGGCCTGATTGATTCTCATAGTTCTGAACCTAATTACCAAACCATCACAAAATAACAAATTCAAATGCCGTCTTGAAGTAAATTTTTCTTTGGCTTGAATATCTATTTTTTACTTTTTTGGGGATGTGTTTCGTTGTAAATCCACTTTAGAAAATCCTGGCTGCCATTCTCAATTGGCAGGGCTACGATACAAGGCAGATCGTAAGAGTGTAGTTCATTTACGCAATCTGTCAAATCTGTGAGTTTGTCCTGAGTGGTTTTCAAAATGAGTACGGCCTCTTTATCATTGCAAATTTTGCCTTCCCATTCATACACAGATTCCATTTGTGGCAGGATATTCGCACATGCGGCAAATTTCTCGCGAATTACTACACGAGCAATGTCTTTTGCTTCGCTCACCGAACCGGTAGTAATGTAAACCATAAAACACTTCATACTAAAACTCCATTGGTAAATTGATTATATTTGCATCCCATAAAATCTAAACAACGCCGACTTAGCTCATACATTGGCAGAGTCAGAAATCCCGAATCATGCAATCTACATTTTCTAAAAAAAAGCCAGAACCAACAAAAAATTTCTACGACCTGGTCAAAATCATGCACATTCTGCGTAATGAGTGCCCGTGGGACAGAAAACAAACGCATGAATCCATCCGGGATTTAATGATAGAGGAAATATACGAAGCTATTGAAGCCATTGATAACAAAGATTACGATGAACTAAAGAAAGAGCTGGGCGATATTCTGCTTCATGTGCTCTTTCATGCAGAAATGGCCGACGAAAAGAAACGATTTGATATTGGGGATGTAGTTTTTGGGATACAGGATAAACTCATCAGCCGTCATCCGCATGTATTTGGAAATACCGAAGCCAACGATCCTGAAACTGTAACGAAAAACTGGGAAAGCCTGAAGCAAAAAGAAAAAGGCCGCAAAAGCGTATTACAGGGTGTCCCCGACAATTTGCCCGGTTTACTGCGAGCGCAGAGAATGCAGGAAAAAGCAGGTGCAGTAGGATTCGATTGGAAAAAATGGGAAGCCGCCTGGACAAAACTCGAAGAGGAAATTGACGAATTCAAATCAACA
>SLDG01000324.1 GCA_007125355.1 Balneolales bacterium
GATACAGCGCCTGAGCGATTCCTTTTTTCTGTGTGGGCCACAATCGCACGGAACGACGGTTTCTCCACGCATCGGGATACTGATCAATCCAGCCGCCTTCGGTTATGAGCGTAACGGCGCGCGCAAGCGTTTCCTGCCACGTCATCGCCCGGAGCAGTTCTTCCAGCAGCTGAATCATCTCGTCATTCCACTCTTCGGCTCCATCGCGGTAATAATCAGCGATCAGGGCAACTTCATCGAATCCAGCCTGGCCTTTCACAAAGCGCGCATTGGCTTCCAGCTGCGTTTCAAGTCCGGGCCTGGAAAAGTTGGAGGAGCCCAGCATCACGGCCTTATCCCCCTTGTACACCTTGGCATGCAGGTTCGATTTATAAAAGAAGCTGACATCACCCGATTTTATCTTTTCGATTAAATTCAGAACCGGGCGGTTCAGCAACACCGAGATTCCTTTTTCCAGCCAAAACGCGCGAATTTCATCAGGCAGGGGGGACCTTGCTGATGACACTGGGGGACGAACCTCCGGACGCACAGACTGAAAATGTGTCCGGAAAACCGGCTCGTTGCCCAGCACGATTTCCGTTTTTTCCTTTGCTCCCAGATTATCCCCAAACTGCCGGATCAGATATTCAAGCGAGGTATAACCGGTGATGATGATATACTTTTCAGAATCACGGATGTCCTGACTGATCAGCTCAATGGTCTTTCTTTGATTCGGATCATTCATCGGATAACCCGAATCCGGCGGAGGATCCTTGCTGAAAAATGAATACTGTCGTGTATGGGTGTCTTCAGACATACTTTGGATAATGAAGCGGTTTCTGGCCTAAGCTCTTTTTATCTGTGATGAATATAGGGTTTCCTAAGTCACATTTACAGTAATACTCAGAAATTCTCAAATCATCTGTGTAAGCGGCTTATACAGGTCTTTTTTGAGACAGCTAATTTAGAATTGATTACGATTATTATGCATAAACAGCCGAAACCTTCATATATTTGCACTATCAACAACAGACACCCAAAAGCCCTGAAAGTATGAAATTAACCGAGCAGCAAATTAAAAGTATAGCCGAAAGCCTTGATGCAGGAATGCGTTGTTTTTATAACCTGAAGACCGGTGAAATTGAAGAGATGTTCAAAGAAGAAGACATGGATTATGTAGATGATTACGAGGATTTATGGAGAGAAAAACTTGACCAAATTGAAGAAAACTTGGATGATTACATTGAGTTTAACCCCATGGATTCAAGAGATGCGTTCAAGGTTATGGAAAGGTTTGCCGAAAGTGTTGATGATTATGAGTTACAGTATAAGCTGCGCAGAGCACTCGACAGACGAGGTCCTTTCAGTAATTTCAAACATGAAGTTGACCACTCAGGCCCATACAGGCAAATGTGGTTCGATTTCAAATTGCAGGCTACGATTGAGTATGTAAAGATGCTGGAAGAACAACATCATGATGAAGGTTAGGATTTAAAATTATGCGATTTATTGCCTTTATTGCATTACTGCTACTGATTACAAGCTGTGCGGCAGAAGATTCACAAACCACAGACAGGCTTTCTGAATTAGCCGAAGAAGTAATCGAGTTTGATCATGATGCGCGTTTTTCAGCCTTAGAATCCGTACAGATTTTAAAGATTACAGATGAAGATGTTGAGCCACTATTTGGGCGCTTGAATCAGCTTCGTGTTTTACGGGATGGCAGCCTCATTGCTTTTGATGCCGCCGATGTTCGTATCCACCATTTCGATGCAGCCGGAAATTATCTGAGCAGTTTTGGTTCATCGGGAGAAGGCCCCGGAGAGTTTTCAAACTCCGCAGTATTACAGGTACATAATGATACCGTCTATGTCTTCGAGCGTTTAGCGTACAAAATTGACGTTTTCTCTCTTACAAATTCTCAGTGGACTCACACAGAAACTATTGCTTTAGAAAACATAGAAGATGACATGCCCTGGAGGCTTCAAAAAGTCGATGACGCGCATATTTGGATGCAGTTCAGACACTCTGAAACTAACAGAAAAGGCGCTTCTATTTCTGTATATCATATAACAAGATTAGATCGAAATAATACCGATAAATATGAAACCTGGCTTGTAACCCTGCCGGATCTCAATTTGATGTTCGAGGATCTTGGCGGATTTATCGCAGCTTATCCTGTACCATTTTCACACCGGCCAATTGTGGATATTACACCTGATGGTGATATTATTTTGGCACGTACTGATGCTTTTTCTTTCCTCAGAAAACCCATCGATCGTACCAATCCGGCTATTTTGACCACACTTCCAATTGATAACATCAGGCTTACAATAGAAGAAAAACAAAACGTAACGGGATTCGCTGACAGAATACAATCTTTAGTAGATTTACACATGCCTGACTACAGGCCGGCGGTAATCACACAAATCATAACTGATGACGATAACGGATTTTGGGCCGGTTATGAAATTGAAGAAAAAACCGAAAACAGATGGCTGTATATCGATGCATCCGGAAACATAACCGAAGAAACCTATTTGCCGGGTTCCTTTACTCCACATGTATTTAAAAACGCAACCTTTTTCGGGCTAGAACCCGATTCAAATGGAATAAATGCAATTTCTGCTTATCGGCTTGATTGAAAAACCTTCCTTAGTGAATCCTCGTACCTTCGAGTTTTAGTGTCTAAAAGTCAACCAACCACAAAGCCACCGCAATTTTTCGCCGTCTGGAATCGGCATTTTATCGCATTCGGTTTGATTTAAACTTGTTTTCTGTTTATTTACACACAATTCTATTGTGTTAACCTGCAAAACTTAATCTACTATCGTTATGCAACAGTTTTATATGGAAATAAAGGAGGAAAACCCTAACAGGCGCCTCATAAACGGACTCATTGCCGTGCTTACAGGTATTTTCACCTTAATCTGGCCAGATTTTCTCTCCGTTATCATCGCGGCCTATCTTATTTCTACCGGAATTGTGTATTTCTTCTTTCGCAAAGCGGCGTTTATAGGAGCGGCATCCATTGTTGCAGGAATTTTCATCTTTGTATTCGAGAACCTCATCCCCTACGCATTCGCCTTCTTTTTATTCATTCTGGCATTTGGCTCCATCCTTTCAGGGGGATTATCCCTGATCGGAATCATGGCGTTCATATTCGGACTCATCATCATTTCCAATCCGGTTTTTGTAACCTATGTGATAGCCGGATTTCTGCTTTTTTATGGTTTACTGGGCTTAATGGCCTGGTGGAAACAGAACAGCAAAGAATTCCGATAATAATAATTAAGATTTTTTAATTAATTAAATTCTTGCTATTTTGCTTGTAGGATATAACCATAAACAGCAGAAGAATGCCATGAAAGCAGGTTACAGCGCCTTCTTTATCGTTTTGCTATTTGTGCTGCTGATTAACTCATACGAATCAGAAGCGCCGCCACTAATGTCTGTGCACGAAAAGCCTGCCATTGCTGATTTTATGGGTATTAATGTGCACAGTGTAGAGGTAAATATGGAATTGCTGACTCCCATTTTTCATCAAGTCCGAGATTATCATACAGTTGTTTGGAGCCTTCCGGAATATGAAGACAGCCGGGCTGATTTCCCTTACAGCAGAATGGAAATTGGTTGGCATGATCGTTCAGGTCGTGTCGGGCACCACGAGGGGCTTGTTAACTGGGGAAAGATTTACGACAGTTGGTATGATTTGGGATTCGAAGTTAATGTGAGTTTAATGGTCGTGCAAAAGCCGGCTGATCAGTGGAATAATCTGGAAGAAGATGCATACCAATACGGGTACGATTTTGCCAAATATTTTGGTACACCGGGCCTCAATATTGTCCGTTCAGTAGAAATTGGCAACGAACCTGTTCCCTATTGGGATTTAAACGACTATATGAAGGTCTTCAGAAGCATGGCTCGGGGAGTGAGAGATGCCGATCCTGAAATGAAGATTTTGACCGCGGCTGCTCAAGCCAGTCGCCCGGATGAATTCTCTGTTCCTGTATCTGTGTACAGGCCGTATTCAGAGCTATACGATGTTATAAAAGTACATGTGTACTCGCTAAAACAAGGATGGCCGTCTTTCGAGCGCAGCTATCCCGAAGATCCATCTATAGATTATCTGAACATCGTAAAAAACACCATAAAGTGGAGAAACCGTCATGCTCCGGAAAAGGAAATTTGGATTACCGAGTTCGGCTATGATTCATCCACAAAAAAACCCGAACATGACAGTGAATGGGCACAATGGGTAGATGTTAGCGACGAAGTTCAGGCGCAATGGTTGTTGCGTTCGTATCTGGAATTTTCACGGCTTGATGTACAGCGCGCCTATGTGTATTGGTTTAACGACCATGATGAGCCGTCTTTTCATGCTGCTTCCGGTATCATGAGGCTAAATCAACCCAAGAAAAGCTTTTGGACGCTCAAACAAATGCGGAATGTACTTGGGGATTACCGCTTCAACAGAGAAGTGAAGCGCGTAACCCGTGATGTACATGTGTATGAGTACGTCAATAAAAATGACAGCAATGACATTATTTGGGCGGCATGGTCACCAACCGGCTACACAAACTCAGATGGAGAAACGCGTTTTAAAGAAATAAACCTGCCAATGCCCGGAAATCCAGACTGGGCGCAGCGCATGACAATGCACGAAAACGAAGAGACTTCAGCAGATTTCAGCATAAACGGTGCAAATATCGAATTTACGGTCTCAGAATCTCCGATGTATATTCGATTTACGAGAACCGGGCTTTGAAACAAGGTACTACCGCCCACGCTTTCCTGATGGTTTACCATCGCGCTTTGGCCTTTCGGTTCTTTCACCTTTACCCTTGAA
>SLDG01000162.1 GCA_007125355.1 Balneolales bacterium
CCATTGAAATCAATAATCCTACAGTTAAAACAAGGCGGCTTTTTTCGCTGATGAAGTAAGAAAAGGGTGTTTTTTTCGCTGAATCCCTCATCATACCACACAACTTTGGCATTCGGGGCGTAATGGGAGTATTTCATGCCCGGACTCAATGGGTTTTCCAGTCTCTCTAAGTCTACTGGAGAAGCCGGCACAGGTTTAAAACCACAGGTATCGTAAATCATTTTTCCTGTAACATATCCCGGCCTGAGAATTACAGGGGGATTTTTCGTTACATCTAAAACCGTTGATTCGAGTCCTATTTGGCACTCACCGCCATCGATAACGGGCACTCTTTTACCGAAATCAAGGATTACGTGCTCCAATTTGGTAGGGCTGGGCCTGCCGGAACGATTAGCGCTCGGAGCTACAAGCGGCCCTGTTTGATGAATAAGGTCTAATGCCAGAGGGTGGTCCGGCATACGAATAGCCACGGTGTCGAGTCCGGCAGTTATAACATCCAGGACTTTCTCTTTCTTTTTGAAAATGAGAGTTAACGGCCCCGGCCAGAATTTTTGCATCAATTTCATGCCACGCGGACTCACTTCTTTGGCAAACTCCCGAACCATATCAATAGAACTAACGTGGACTATAAGGGGATTATCAGCCGGCCGGCCTTTGGTCTCAAATACTTTTCGGATTGCCAATGGATTCCATGCCGACGCGCCAAGACCATAGACCGTTTCTGTAGGAAAGGCAACAAGGTTTCCCTGTCTCAAAATCTCTGCATAAGCTTCGTATGGCATATGTTATTCACTATAATAGGTCTTTATTAAAGGTATGAGATTTTTAGTTTAGATTGGATTTTTATTATGAGGGACTGGGTGATTTGTTTGTTCGTTTGGATGCTTATTAACGATAATGTTTTATTCGTCTACGTTGGTAATTGTTGCCATAAATCGAAATCAAGCATGGTAAAGACGCAACGCATTGCGTCTTTACCATGCATACCATGTCATAAAATGACATTTTGCTATTACAGATGTCATTATTTACTGTCAGTTTCATCAGGAGCACTGAACAAATTTCACAGGTACTGACGTTTTTATTACCACCAGATTACATTCTGTCAGCTACAAATTGGGTTACAAATATTGGCATACCATTTGTCACTATAGACAGTAGAATAACAACAAAAACCAATAAACATTAAATCGGAGGACAATTATGACACTAGTAAGATTTAACCCTCAAAGAGACATTGACACATCAATAATCCCAAAAACATTTTCAGATATGCTCGATACATTTTTTAATGATGCCGTTTCAACCAGAGTGACCAACGGTTCATTCATACCCGGAGTTGACGTAGTAGAACACGACAAACATTTCGAAATCGACGTTGCCCTGCCGGGAATGAAGAAAAACGAAGTAAACATCGAACTGGAAGACGGCGTGTTGACCATCAGTGGTGAGCGCAAGCACGAAAACGAAGAGAAAAACGCCAAATATCATCTTGTAGAATCAAGATATGGCAAATTCAGCCGCTCATTTACATTGCCAAGAAACGTAGATCGTGACAGCATATCTGCAAAAATGAGTGATGGAGTTCTGAGGATTACCATCAATAAAGCAGAAGAAGCAGTAAGCCGTAAAGTTGAAATCAAATAACTGAAGCTTACTTGATGAAATCGGAGGCCGCATTTTCGCGGCCTTTTTTTTGAAAAAATAGAATCCTCTCGAAAATTCAGGATGAATCACGAAGTCACGAAGGCACTAAGTTTCACTAATGATTTGTCAAGGGTGAATTATCCAAAAAACCTGTCAGGTTTTTATGCTTTAGTTGTAGTTTTAAGTAAAATAATCTATAAAACCTGACAGGTCTGCGACATATTAGACTTGACTTGATACTAAGATTAATTGTAATTATCGCGAGTTCAAATTGTCGTTCTTCGTATACAATTTGAGTTCGATTCACTACGCTCAAACTGCGTATATTTAGCGCATGCGTTTAGACCCCAAATATTTTATTCCATTTTTACTGGTTATCGCGGCTATTTGTGTTATCGCGATTATTTTTTTCAACTTAAGATTTTTAGGTGATCAGACCGTGCGTTTTGCCGAGCGGGTGGGCGACGGCACAGAATTGTTAAATCACGAATTTGAAAAATATTTCACTGGAGATACAGTAAGTCCGGCTGATTTTGAGGATGTGAAAATCATCACTCTTTTCTGGGCTACATGGTCGAACCGCTCGCTCACAGCTCAGGCCAAAATTCTTGACATAATAGAACGCGCAGATGATCCCCCTGTACTGCTTTTAATGGCTGTGAAAGATAACGAGATGTATCTGGCCGATTTCCGCCAGTTGCTAACTGACCGCACTATTCTGCTGAATGCTACCGAGTTCTACAATGAAGCCCGTTTGCCCGGAATGCCTGCTATAGTAGCATTTAATTCCGATGGCAGCATCTATGGAATGAAACTCGGCTACACAGGCCCGGATGATTATCTTTTCCTGGAAAATTTTCTCAAAAACTAACAGATATGAGTTATCCGGTTGACCTGAACGGGACTATCATGCCAGAGAAAGATGCCGTGTTACCGGCAAATTCACGCGCAGTGGCGTATGGCGAGGGCTGTTTCGAAACAATCCGTTCATACAAGGGGAAATTTCTGAGGCTTCAGGCGCATATCGATCGCCTGAATCTCGGGCTGCAAAAACTGAATGCAGGTCACGAAGCACATCCTCAAAAAATAAAAGAACGCATTCTAAGGTTATTGGATGAAACAGGTGAGCCAAACCACGATTTCAGAATAAGAATTCAGGCAGGATTGCTTGGCAAGGCGGGTGTTTTTGGGGATTTCGGTGAAATCTTCACACTCATAACCGCGACTCCAATAGATGTTACAACTAAACCGGTCTCGCTTACAGTATCTGAAACCAGAAAAATTCCAACCAACAGCCTCGAGTCATCTGTTAAATGGAGCCAATATGTATCGAATATGATGGCTCTGAGAAAAGCGAAAACAGCAGGATTTGATGATGCAATTATGCTTACACAAGATGGATTCGTGAGCGAAACAACAATCGCCAATATTTTCTGGATTAAGGGTGATAAGATTTTTACACCATCCCAAAGCTGTGATATGTTGCCTGGAATTACGAGACAAATTATTTTGGATGCGCTGAAAGCCGTAAGCATATCGGTTACAGAAACAAAAGCGGAATTGAGGGAACTGTCGGGTGCAGATTCTGTTTTCCTTACCAACTCTGTCCGCGAAATACAGGCTGTGAGTGCGTTAGATGGAAATGAATTTGATCTAAATAATCCGATACTCGAAGTGGTAAAACAGGCTTTTGGAAAATTGAAGGAAAAAGAACTTTGCTGAATACCCTGACTCAAATAAAAACATCATTAGATGACCAATTGCGGTCGGTAATTGTCCATTTTGCCGGCCGGGAGGACATCATATTGCTCGACACTCAAGATGATGGTGTTGGATATTTGGCGGTTGGTTTTAAGAGAAAGCTGATTTGTCGTGAATCGGGATGTGAAGTGTTGTTTCAGGATGGGGGAAAAATCGAGACACCACAACATCCCTGGGAAGCCCTTCAGGAATTCAGAAAGCAAGGGGGATGGTCATTTGGATATCTGGGTTATGATCTGAAAAATTACACAGAGAAACTATCATCCCATAATAAAGATGCTGTACAAGCGCCCGATTTGGTGATGTCAGAGCCTCGAAGTCTCTATCAAATAGACAGGAAAAACGGCCTGATAACCAAAATTTATGGGGATGACCTGCCTGATGTAGAAGCAGAACATGAAATTGAGTGCGAGGTGATGCTCCATGACGAAGCCGCACAGTTCGGGGATTTCGTTGACGGTGTTAAAATTGCCCAGAAAGATATTTTTATGGGGGATTACTACGAGGTAAATCTCTCAAGACAGGTAGAGGGACAATTCAGTGGGAAGCCATTTTGCCTCTATGAAAAGATGAAGAATTTTGGTCCGGTTCCATTTGGCGCGTTCTTGCAATGGGGGGATATGGCGGTGTGTTGTGCATCCCCCGAGCGTTTTTTGAAAAAAACCGGTAATCTTGTGCTATCAGAACCGATAAAGGGAACAGCAGCAGTTTCGGAAGATGAGTCGGTGAACAAAGCAATTTTGGCGGAATTGCAGGCATCTGAAAAAAACAGAGCGGAAAATCTGATGATTGTGGATTTGGTAAGAAACGACCTGAACAGAATTGCCGTGCCGGGTACCGTAAAGACAGAGGAATTATTCGCCATTCATAGATTCAGGTCTGTTTTCCAGATGATTTCCAAGATTACGGGACAAGTAAAGCCAGACGTAAGTTCTGTTGATGTAATAAAAGCGTGTTTCCCAATGGGATCAATGACCGGCGCGCCAAAAATAAGCGCTATGGAAGCCATAGAACGGATTGAAAATTACAAAAGAGGCATCTACAGCGGAGCCATCGGATATTTTACCCCGAACGATGATTTCGATTTTAATGTGGTCATCCGCAGCGCGGTTATAAAAGGAGATAAACTTTTTTACAGCACAGGCGGAGCCATCACCGCCGATTCCGACCCCAACGAAGAATGGGAAGAAACCCGAATAAAAATGCGCGCCTTAACGAGGTCTGTTTGAGGTTGAGGTTAAGGTTAAGGCTAAGGCTAAGGCTGAGGTTAAGATTAATAAACGCCTCGTCATCCTGCTGCGCCCCGCATTTATCGGGGAGCGGCGCGGCGGCATGGATGTGGCTATGGTTTCGATGGTTTCCCGCCGCAAAGTCGAAGGACTGCCTGAACAACCCGAG
>SLDG01000236.1 GCA_007125355.1 Balneolales bacterium
ATATACGAAAATAATGCCGCGTGTTCAAGTACGACAATTGCTTTGGATGGGTGATTGGGGTTATCTGTTTATTTGTTAATTCGAATACTTGGAAAGTTGGCATTTTGAACGCAGACACTCGTAATGACAGGATCATAATTATTCAATACCTGCCTGCCGACGCAGTCAGGCAGAATGATCAGACAGTAATCAATTACATAACCTCAGCCTAAACTAATAAACGAATAAACCGTTCATCTATCCCTAACACACGCACACACAAGATTACTTAATAATTATGCGTTTATAATTGGTAAAATTGCAATTTTTTTTATAGGTTTGCTATTAATTGTATCCATCTATTAAAAGGCAGATATTATGTTTCGTATTATTCTCGGTTTTATTTGCACAATATTAATTTTCTCGGCTTTTTCGACTAACGCAGAAGCACAGTTCAGAGATAATGTTCCGTCAAGTATGGATTTAACCGGAAATGTTGTAAAAGCCGAAACATCCCCGAATCAATTATTTGGATTGGTTAATTTCCATATGAGTCATTCTTATGAGATGTCTTTTGGTAGTTTTGCAGGCCAGGGTTATAATCAGAATATCTATACAAATACAATGCACCTGCTTTTTAATGACAGGCTTCGCGGGCGTCTTGATCTTGCAGTCTCACACTCTCCTTTCGGAGATGGATTGACCGGCAGAGAGGGGCCGCAGTTTTTCATTCGTAATGCTCAGTTAACGTACGATATTTCAGATAACTCACACATTAGCGTTTCTTTCAGACAAGTGCCTTATTCCTCATTTTTCAATCCGTTCCACCACAACCATTATAACCGCAGTCCATTTAGCAGATATCATGGCATTGACCCTTTTGGAACGTCTTGGTAATTACAGAACGCTACACAGCGGCCTATGAAAAAATGGGTTGATTCACCGCTATTTTTAAACGCTTCACTTGGATTTCTGAGCCTGCTGCTTGGAATTCTTCTAATTGCTCTGGTAATCAGGATTTTCACACCTTCATTACAAACTGAACGCTCTGCTATTGAGTCGCATTTAATAAGCAATGTCATTCAAATTGAAGTTCTAAATGGTTGCGGAACCCCCGGTATTGCTACACGTTATACAAATTTGCTTCGCAGAGCCGGCTTTGATGTTGTTGAATCCGGGAATTTTGAATCTTTTGATGTCAATGAGACTTTTGTAATTGACCGAATTGGTAATATTGAGCATGCAAGAGCTGTGGCAAGAGCACTCGGCATCACTGAATCCCGGATAATAAGAGAAATTTCACCCCACTTTTACCTTGATGCATCGGTTGTAATCGGTGCTGATTTTGAAGAACTAACCCTGCGATAAAAAACTACTATATGAGCGCAAAAACAAAGATTGCTGAAAATGAAGGAAATTTTAATGAGGATAGTGGCGAACTCGCGAAATTTATAGCGAAAACGCTCTCAAACAGAAAAGCTGAAGAAATTGCTACCCTCGATTTACAAGGGATAACCACATTGGCCGACTATTTTGTTATATGCAACGGCCTGTCAGAAGTGCACGCAAAAGCACTCTCTGAAGAAGTGGAAGAAAAAGTGAGAGAAAATTTCGGAGAAAAACCATGGAGAAGAGAGGGATTAGAAGCCCGCCGCTGGATTATACTGGATTACGTGAACATTGTCGTACATATTTTCAAGAAGGAAGCCAGAGAACACTACGCCATTGAAAAAATGTGGGGTGATGCTAAAACTGAGTATTACAAAGACTAAGCCCCATGGTCAAAAAGCCGCGTGTTTTATTAACGGAACCTGTTTTTGAGGAAGTCGCGGGTTTACTCAGCAAACACACTGAACTAACCATCGGCCAGCGCGGCACATACAACAATAAAGAAAAACTTAAAGACGAAATCGGGGGGTACGATGCGTTACTCTCCATGCTCTCTAACCCGATTGACCGTTCCGTAATTGAGCAAGCAGATAATCTAAAAATCATTGCTAACCACGCGGTCGGTTTCAACAATATAGATGTAGAAGCCGCCAAGCAAAAAGGTATTCGAGTTGCCAATACTCCTGATGTCCTGACAGAAACTACTGCCGAGGGCACCTTTGCTCTGATACTTGCCACAGTCAGAAAATTCTCAGATGCTGAACGAAGCCTTCGTGAAGGTGCTTTTGACGGTTGGCACCCTACCGGATTTCTTGGGGCTGACCTGCACGGACAAACGCTCGGAATTATCGGCATGGGACGCATTGGACAAGCACTTGCAAGAAGAGCCCGTTGTTTTGGGATGTCCATCATCTACCATAACAGAACCCGGCTCCCTTTAGAAACTGAGAGAAGTCTCGACGCACGATTTTATCCAAACCTCGAGGATTTTTTATCTGAATGCGATATACTTTCGATTAATTGCCCGCTTACAGATGAAACGCATCACCTGATTAACGCCCAAACGCTTTCTCAGCTCAAACCAACTGCCATCCTTATAAACGCATCCCGCGGACCGATAGTTGAAGAAGCAGCCTTAGCACAAGCATTACACGAAAACCGAATCGGTGGAGCCGGATTGGACGTATACGAATTTGAACCAGAAGTTCACCCGCTGCTATTGACCGCGCCGAACACCGTGTTACTCCCCCACATAACAAGTGCAACAAACAAAACAAGAAAAGCGATGGGCATGCTCGCCGCCGGAGCTATCCTGAATACCTGCTGCGGCCTCGACTATCCCTGTAATTACATCACTTGACCAGAGACAAAACTTGTCTAAACCTGTTGAAACTTTGCGCCTTTGCGCCTCGGCGTGCCCAAACAAATCTGCGCCTATCCGCGAAATTTGCGTGAGGTTATTTCTCGCAAAGACGCAAAAACGCTAAGTTATTCCCAAATTACACATTGGGGATACATCATTATGATTTTATATGACATAAGCTTTACACTTTCTTTTGCGCTACATTTGGATGATTAAGGGTTATAATATTATTATTTATAGACGTGTAGTCACAAATAAATACTATGAATGTTTCTAAAGCGTAATTTGGGTTGAATTTAAGACCGATCTTTACATGGGAGTGGGCCGGGGTGAGGGTCGAAACAATTGAATTTTGAATAATCTGAGGTTATTTAAATTGAACTCAGGTTTGCACCTCATTTTTTCTCAATAAATTTCCCCGCCTAAAATAAACAACCACGAATTTTGTTAACTTAGCACAATGAAGTTATCAATGTTCAAATCCAGGCCATTTTATCTCCTGTTTGTATTTGCAGGCTTGGGATTTTTAGCATGGATAGCCGGCGAAACGCATTTCACATTCGCCAAACCCGATGAATCGGTCAGAAATACTTTAATTGAACAAGCCTTAGCCGGAGCTCAGATAACATTCAGCTCCAAAGAAGAAGAATTAATTCGGGATACGGAACGGCTCGCGAACAGCATCAGGCCGGTTTTGGAACAAGGTGAGAAAAAACGGATTTACAACCGTATTTCTAATCAGGATGGGTTTTGGGGGATAACTTTATTCAGGAACAGAAATCATCATATATGGACCGGTAATCCGGTGCCTATGCTTCCCGATGCATCCTCAGACCAGCTTTTTGTAACTTTGAGCCGTAGCGGACAGGTTTTATTCTTTGTCTGCCAACTAACCATATACTCCGAAGACGGAACCCGTTTCGACCTTGTTACAACCCGAATCATCCGCAGGTCGGGAGCATCTCCGGTATTACTTACCGACCAAATTGACATCACAAAAAACTGGAGCAGAAAGCAGGTTTTCCCGGTTAATTTTCGTTTTTTCGACCTCGACCCAACCCCCGCACCGGCAAGAAAAATCGCGTTGAATACGGTTAGTGTTGATTCGGTGGGCTATGCTACTGCAAGTATCGCCGATTTCCCTGCACTGGAGCGTGAATGGCATAGAAATATGGTGTATTTCAGATACAGCATGCTCACATTTGGCAGTTTAATTCTATTACTGTTGTTCTCCCTTCTCATCCTTAAAAGTAATACGCGGCATCGCTCCATTCTGTTTGCCTTTTTGTTTGCTATATCATGGTTGGCGCTTCGTCAGGTTGGTATCCCCTTCCCAAGGCTAATATTAGACACGGCTTCTTCGGATACTACGTGGATTAGCTTGTTTACGTTTGATGCTACCTTCGCATCTCTAACACTGTTTTCTCTCGCTTCAATGATTTATCACAAAGAATCGACGGCCTCACCAAGTATAAAATGGCTTGCCCTGGCTCCTTTGGGATTCATCAGCGGTGCAGCGGGAATTTGGATCGTGCAACGAACTCATGAAGTTATCATGAACGTAGAATCCGGATTACTCGCTCTGAGTATCGCGCCCGATTTCAAAAGCTGGATTATTTACATCACAGTATTTTTACTTTTCCTTTCGTTTTTAGCTTTGATTTATTCGTTGTTAAAAATGAGCAAAAACGAAGATGCTGCCTCTGTACCTAAAATGTCAGGATTGATATTAGCCGGATTTATTGCCGGATGCTTTGTAATGTTCCAGTTCACAAGCAACGAGGTTCAAGTCGGAGTTTGGTTTACATTACTTACCATACTTTTGCTGATTGCCATACTAATGCGCATCCAAAAGCCGGGATGGCTCGGAAGTGCGTTGTTGCCGGCACCCCGGTTAATCGCCATCACTGTGTTCGCTGTAGTTTTCCTGTCGATTCCTGTTTTTTTTGATGCAAAAATAGAAAAAGAAAATCAGGAAATGTTCCGAATGGCAATTAACTATTCGGAGACTAACGAAGATAAAGCAAAAGAAATATCGAGGGTACTCCTCAGAAATCTGGCTGAAG
>SLDG01000163.1 GCA_007125355.1 Balneolales bacterium
ATTAGCTGAATAAAATGAAACGTATATGCCGTAAATCCACTCAGAGAATATATGGTGATGTCAGCTACCGGAGCATAAAACCAGACAACCCCTAAAGTAATAACAGCGATAACATTGTAAAAAAGCCGGTAATAATAGCGTAAAGCTGGAAATTTCTCAAAGGTAAATTGTTTTACTCGATTGTTAGCTAAAATGGTATGCAGGACGGCAAATAACAGAAAAGCAAGGACAAAACTCATATATCGAGCCAGTTGTCAATCATGTTTTTATAGGATTGGAGTGCGGTATATCCCTTATTTGTCAATGCGACATTAGTTTGAATCCGGCCACCCTGTTTTGATTTATTCACAATGATAAATCCGGCATCCTCTAATTTCTTGATTTGAATACTAAGGTTGCCGTCCGTTGTTTTTACCGCATATTTTAGACTCATAAAGTCAACTTCATCAGAATGCCCAACTGCAGCAAGAATCGCAAGCCTCAATCGGTTGTGAATGAGGGAATCGAGTTGCTTGTGATTAAAACTTTTGTATTTCGAGTTCATGTAAGCCTTTTTGCTACATTCGAGCTAAATGCCGTGAGAAAATTAATATGCAAAAGATAAGGTTTTCCTTCCACAAAAATGTGTTGTTAACTGTTCTTTTTTCTTTTAACCACCGATATTGATGCTTACCTTAAAGCCATTCATAAAATTTAAGGAAACAAACGATTAAAAGTGTTTCCATAATTCTTTTAACGTATTAAAATTATTTGAGATGAGCATTTTAGTAGTTGGTTCAGTAGCCTATGATGGCATAGAAACACCTTTTGGAAGTATCGACCGGGTTTTGGGGGGATCGGCGACATACATTTCACTAACATCAAGCTATTTTATTGATCAGATTAACCTTGTCGGAGTTGTTGGAAATGACTTCGCGGATGCAGACATAAACCGGTTTAAAGACAGAAAGGTCGATCTTGCAGGACTTCAGATCAATAATGAAGGAAAAACCTTTTTCTGGAAAGGAAAATACCACTACGATTTGAATAACAGAGATACTCTCGACACACAACTTAATGTGTTCGAACATTTTGATCCTGTAATTCCGGCATCATACAACAAACCAAAAATTGTTTGTCTCGGCAATATTGCACCTGCTTTGCAAAGTAAAGTACTCGATCAGGTTGAGTCTTCTGATTTGGTGATTTTGGATACGATGAATTTCTGGATTGAAGGTGCCAAAGATGATCTTAAAGAAACACTGAGACGCGTTGATGTGCTCATAATCAACGATTCTGAAGCGCGTGAACTATCCGGTTTGCCGAATCTTGTTAAAGCGGCCGATGCCATCCGCGCGATGGGTCCAAAAATTCTTATCATTAAAAAAGGGGAGCACGGAGCCTTGCTGTTTACCAACTCCAGTATTTTCTCCGCGCCTGCGTATCCTATTGTTGATATTTTTGATCCGACCGGAGCCGGAGATACGTTTCTCGGCGGTTTTGCAGGTTGGCTTGGGCGCAGTGGTGACCTGAGCGATGATAATTTCCGTCGCGCTGTGATTTATGGTTCTGTAATGGCCAGTTTTTGCGTTGAAAAATTTGGCCCTGAGCGCTTATTTGACCTAACAAATGCCGAAATAGCTGACCGCTACACCGAATTCAGAGCATTGAGTGCTATTCCGCTCCAAACAGACAATAGTTTTTAACTGAAAATGAAGCAACTAAAGCGTCCCGATACAATCGTACTGGCATCAAGAAACAGCAATAAGATTGAGGAATTACATGCAATTTTACGCGAAATCGGTATTAAGATCAAATCAAGCCTTGATTTCCCGCAACTCAACGAAGTGGAAGAAACAGCCGATACGCTTGAGGGAAATGCATACCTTAAAGCACTGTACACGTTTGAATCTACCGGCCTGCCAAGCCTTGCAGACGATACAGGACTTGAAGTGGAAGCACTAAACGGGCGTCCGGGAGTAAAATCCGCCCGATACTCCGGAGAAAAAGCCACGTATAAAAGTAACATGTACAAATTGCTGGAAGAAATGGAACTCCATGAAAACAGGCGGGCGCAGTTCAGGACATCCCTTGTATATATTTCTGAGGAAGGTTCTTTGGTTTTTCACGGTGTATCAAAAGGAGTGATTCTAAGAGAGCCAAAAGGGGACAAAGGATTTGGTTACGATCCGGTGTTTATGCCCGATGGAATGGATAAAACGTTTGCTGAGCTTAGTGCCGAAGAAAAGAATAAAATCAGCCACCGTGCCAGGGCAGTGCAGGAGTTTGTGCGTTTTATCAAGAGTATAAAAAAGTAGTGGGATGAAAGCCTTCAGGAGATGGATAAAACGGGTATTACCGGTTCTTGCAATTGTAATGATTGCAGGCTTGATACTATCCAGAGTTTTCTCTCCTGATCCTGGTGAAATACGGCCGGAAACCACAATTAGTTATAATCAAGCGGCAGACTTTGTTGGCAGTGTAGTTGAGGTTTGTGGAATTGTTGCCGGAGCTGATTTCGCTGATCATATTGGTGGCCAACCCACATTTCTAAATTTTGGCGATGTGCACCCCAATCAAACATTTACGGTAGTTATCTGGGGAGATGACCGTCCTCGTTGGCTGCAACCGCCAGAGCAAAAATACAGAAACGCCGAAATTTGCGTCACAGGCCGAGTAGACATGCACCGGAATGTTCCCCAAATAGTCGTTGACCGCCCGGGCAGGATTGTGGTAAGGTGACGGAGGCAAGATATTATAAAAATGTAAGGCCAATTCTTCTGTTTAACCCTTTTTCGAAAATTCGAATCAAAGTAGACAATTGAATATTTCCTTTTCCATTTTCAAGTTTGAGCCCGCTCCGAAAAGTTAATTATGAACCCTGCTAGCGATGCAGTCAGGCAGGCACAAAGTCACAAAGGCACGAAGTTTCACGAAGGTAAGTTATTGTTTTTATGTTTCAACAAATTACGCTTCGAGAGTTAATTTGGTACTTTTTGATTAATCAGAGTGGACTCAAGTTTTGAAATATAACTTTTTTTAGTTCCTGCTTTATCTGCTAACTGTTTTTGTGTCAATTTTGCTTCTTTACGAGCCTCCTTTAGCATCTCACCCACAATAAACATCTGAGCTTCTTCTTCAAACTTATTCCTGGTTTCAGATCCAATTTTACCATGCTCAAGTTCAATGAGTTCTTCGAATGAATTTATATTATTGTATTTTCCCATGGATTTCAGCTTTTGTTCAAGTTATGAGAGTAAAAATGAAATTTTTCAGACATAGTTTAAAGGTGTAAGATAACTGAGATATGAATTTATTATAAATATATTAAAATCAGGATTCAAGATAAGCGGAACAGTGGTTTTAGTGAAAAACTCATCAACGAATCGTCACACTGAGCAGCGGAGCCCTGGAGTTAATCAAGGTGATGTTGCTTGCCTCGGCGTCTAAGGATTGATTGCACAACCCGGAAGCGATATCAAAGCCCAAATATCATCCCGAAAACTCACACTCAAATCGCAAAAATTGGGAAAAAGTCTACGGGTTGTGCGGGATGTCATTGGTACTTACGCGACTTTCATATACATCAAATAAAACCAGGCGAGAGGTGGATTTTAAGTTTTCACTACAAAGTTAGCTTGAGTCACTAGATTTAAGTTAGGTAGTCGCTATTACACCTACTCCCGCGATAATATTTCGCTCAAAGTCGTTTCGAAATTATTGGTATAAACAGGAGTGAAGGTTTCTCCCGTAAGCAGCTCGAATAGAATTTTGTATTTGTTGTACACATCCAAGCGAACATCTTCAGGTAAAGTTGGGTTTTTTTGGCCCTTTTGGCCACTGAATCCCTGAGACATCAACCATTCACGCAGAAATTCTTTGGAAAGCTGCTCTGGTTGTGTGCCCATTTTTTTAGCTTCCTCGTAACTTTCAGCATAATAGTATCTGGACGAGTCCGGCGTGTGGACTTCATCGATAAGCATCAGCTCGTTATTCCAAATTCCGAATTCGTACTTGGTATCGGCAAGTATTAGTCCTTTCTCAGCAGCCGTTTTGGTACCCATCTCAAATAATGAGAGAGCTTTCGCTTCTATTTCTATCCATCGGTCCGGTGTTACTAATCCCTTTTTTAGGATTTCATCCGGACTAATATCTTCATCGTGGCCTTTTTTTGCTTTTGTGGTAGGCGTAAGTATGGGGGATGGCAATTTGTCAAATTGCTTTAATCCATCGGGTAGCTTGGCGCCGCAAAGTGTTCTTCCACCATCTTTGTAGACTCTCCAGGCGTGTCCTGCAAGGTACCCTCTTACCACAATTTCAACCGGAACAGCTTCGCATTTTCGGGCGATGGTCACATTCGGATGAGGCATAGAAAGCAAGTGTACGGGCATTACAGATGCCGCTTTTTGCATGAAATATGCCGCGAGCCTATTTAGAATTTGTCCCTTAAACGGTATTGCCTCTGCCATGATATGATCAAAAGCAGAAATTCGGTCGGTTACTACAATGGCAAGTTTATCATTTTTGAGCTCGTATACATCCCGAACTTTACCCTTGTATGGTTCAGGAAAACCTTTTGCTCTTGTGTCTACAAGACAACTTTCAAAAAAAGTAGCAGACATCAATTATTACTTTTTCTTTGTGGAGTTTCGCTCTAAGAGTACCGGTTCAATCACAGACTGCTTCAATGGCAGGTCTTTGTTTTTATAACGTTCAGCAAGTCTCTGAATAGATCTTGTACCAACATCATACATCGCCTGATCAATGGATGTAATATCCAAATAGCGGGAAATTTTGATGTTATCATAACC
>SLDG01000116.1 GCA_007125355.1 Balneolales bacterium
ATATCGAACCATAAAACATCTGCCCTGCCACGTGCCGGATCTTCTCTGAATACACTTAAAGGTTGATAATCATTAAGTATTCCATCAGGACTAATCCGGAAGATACCCATGGAGGGATCGAGAATATAGATATTATCGTGGCTGTCGGTTCGAATAAATCGAATATGATTTAACTCAATGTGAGATATTCGCAGGTCGAACCCCTGGAATATTCCATTTGATGACCATTTATAAAATGCGCCTTGCCTTCTGTCGCTAACAATAATAGAGCCATTAGAAAGTATAGCCAGGTCATCCGGACTCTGAAGCGGAGTGTCTACATCCTGCCCGACAGAAAACTGAAAATGGCCTTCACTGTTGAAGACCTGAACTTCCCGGACTCTTCTATGGCGATCTAAAACATATATTCTGCTATTGTCATCTGTAGCAATACGGTGTATATCTTCTCCAGGAATTCTAAAAAGCTCACGGCCTGTCTCACCATCAAGTGCAACAACATTCCTTTGATTTCCGGCGGGTATATAGTAAAAATTACCATTTGGGGCAAATACAGCATCAGAAAAAGCAGGGATGTTTTTGTCAAGCCATTGTACTTTAATTTTTTCTGAAGCCGCCAATTCAGGGTCTTCAAAATTGTACTTGTATCGTTGCACATTATTGGCACCACTGTCGATTATAAAAAAAGTATTTTGCTCAAGAACACCATGCGATAACTTTGTGGCATCTCTAAAAATGCCCGGAGAAGCTTGTCTGCCCTGCCTGCCTACACGTTGTATTAAATTACCATCAGAGTCAAACACCATCAAAGTGCCGGTTCTTTCATCTAAAACGATAAAATCACCATTTTTAAATACTATCATTGAAGAAACCCTGTCTAATATATTAGCACCACTTACAAGTTGATCCAGAGTCTTAGTATGGTTTCCAGTTTCATTAAAAATATGCACTTTTGCATCCCTTGTTTCCATAACGTAAAGATTGTTGTTACCATCAACACCAATAGAAACAGGGTTGTTGAACGCTCTTGTGGGCCCCTGGGTTGGACCACTAACCCAATTTAGAAAAATGCCATCGTTATCATATATATCCACTCTGTTATTTCTGTCATCGAGTACATATAGGTAATTATCTCTGTCTATTGCAATATCTTTGATATTTCTATATTGGCCCGGAGCTCTACCACTTTCGCCTATTTGCAGAATGAACTGTTTATCTTCTAATACATATATCTTGTTATTTCTGTCATCTGCCACATACAATAGGCCATTGTGGTCGAATGTTAAAGCTACAGGCCGCCATGATTCTACAGTTCCCGCTGGGCCGGTAATTTCTAAAATAGTATCGGTTAACTCTCCGTCTGAGTCAAAAATGTAGATTGCAGGAACCCTGCTATCTGCGAGAAATACGCTGCCCTCATTGTCGATTGTAACAGAAGAAATGCTTTGTAATCCATCAATAGTTACATTTGCCGGTGGAATGGTTGAAACATAACTTTGGCCATTAGCCTGAATTAATGAGGCACAAATGAAAATCATTAAGAAAAAGCAGTAGTGTCTGAATAGCATATTATTTGTGTTTAAAAATGTTCAGTTTTCAAGCGAATGTTACCACAATATTGGCTTTATAGTCAGAAGTATTTATTTACTGGTAGAAGTCTAAAATACAAATTACTGCTTTTTACTAAATTTTTCAGGTAATTAGTTTTTGCTGACAGTTGTATCCGGATATTTCCGCCAAGGGAATAATCTGCCCTACTGTCAAGTCAAGTCGAATATGACGTAGACCTGTCAGGCTTTAAGGGTCATGTTATTCTAAATCACTACCTAAGCGTAAAAACCAGACAGGTCTTTTTAGACAACACACCCATGACAAATCACTACATTATTTCGAAGCATTTGCGCCACTTCGTATTTTGAGAGCTCAAAGTTTTTATTATCATCTTGTTATGAATAATGCAGGCTACGGTACTTTATCGGCATTCTTTATTTAGCCCAAATCCTTAATTTAAAATAGATTATAATAATTATATTAGTTCTTTTTCCGATACAACAAAAATAACTATGCCCTTAAATATTACCCAATATCAATCGGGCAAAAATACTATATATATTAGATATTATTCATCTTATATACATATTAAATAATTTCAGAGCTTAGTGTATTTCAGTTGATTTTTAATTATTTTCATTAAATACTGATTTCTTTAAAAAGAATACATTTGCAGGATCAGTGATAAAAATGAATAACTCTGAACTCAACGGGTAATTTATGAAGATTACAATACTAACAACACTGTTCATCTTTTTATTCAGCAGTTCGTACGCCCAGACGTTACGTCCTTCTATTGACAGAAACGATGAACCGAACTTCACCAACGCATCACTTGTAGTAGGCACTATGAATATGGATTTTGTGTATTTTGATACTCAATTGCCATTTATTCATACTTTCGATGATGGACTGGTCAGCTTAAAAATTGGTTCAACTAAAAGTTTCATTCAGGGTAGCTATGGTGCTGCCGATATTGGTACTTTTGGTGAGGATGTAAAGCTGACTAATATCAGACTGGATGCTCAACTTGGTGGCGATAATGTCATTTTCGACAGTTTTGCTACACTGCCACTATCTATCCATATTCCTGTTAGACTCAATATCGGTTATCAATATCTTGATTACGATGTTGAAGATGCCAATCTGGGTGTATTTAGTCCCAACGATTTTGAAGATGCACTACAATTCCTGAACCTCAATTTAGGTGCAGGACTTGGCGGTACACTTGCACTACCGTTAGGCTTTAGATCTCCGGTTGGAAGTCAAATAAGCATCGATGCTGTTTATGTGAGGAGTTTAGGAACAATGTTGCGTTTTATTGAAGATGAAGATATGGAGTCAGGACTTAGCTCTATGAACCATTTTATGCTTCAATTTCGCATACATGAGTTTCTTGGTGGAAGAATTGGCCTTACTGCCGGTTATAAGAGAAATACGCTCGAATGGTCGTCTGAAGATCCGGGAAGTTTTACCGATATTCTGGAAAGAATTTTTAGTGCTGATGAATCTATGATTAATAGTATCACTACAAATATGTTCTTTTTGGGGATTAACTGGTAAGCAGATAAACTCTAATCAAGTTTCCACTTAATTGTATTTATAAAGCCAAAGATGAATTTCGTCTTTGGCTTTTTTATTTAGCCTCACAGTTCATTTTTGAGAAATCAGTTACTATCTACTAAGTAAATAAAAACATGAGGTCCAGTTTGTTTGCGGATAGCTTCAACCTGAGTTCGATTTTAATCTTCCCGGATTGCTATTTATTGCGAAGAAACTTTTTTGATCAAAATAAGGGAAGCTTAATTGCCTTCGGTAATTTGAACCACAGAGCCTGCCTGACGAACAGATACAAATAAGCCCAAATAGTGTGAGTACGACAGACAGGTTGCACAGTGTTTTACACAGAGTTACACAGTTTTTTTTTATTGCACCCAAGAGTGCGAAAATAACTATCTATGTCGTCGCTTATATAAACCCAACAAAACAAAAAAAAGCCGAAACAGAATATCTGCTTCGGCTTTTTTTGAAATCTAGTGCTTCTGATTATCTGTATGTTCTTATGAAAGAGTCGTCAAAAACTTCTTTGGCTCTTCTAAGAATATCATCCGTGTCACTAAGTTGCTGGTAAGGACCGATTTGCACCACATAGTACTGATGCGGCTTATGGATGATATAGTTCAAGCCATGAATTCCGTGAACATCTTCAAAAAGCTCCCTGATGATTGCTAATGCTCCATCTGCATGGTGGCGGCGCGCTCCTGCATATACCTGCACATAGTGGCCGGCTTCAACATTTACCGGTCTTACATCACCATGTACTCTTCTGATTGTGGCATAGTCAGGAACTCTGGACTCAAGCATGTCAACGCGTTCGCGTAAAAGTGCTATTTGTAAGTTCATATCTTCCTGTGTCCGTATCAAAGCATCGAAATCACGCATGCGATCTCTTTCATCTTCGAGAGCATCAAGACGTGAGCGGAATTCAGTATGATCTTCCTGCTGAACTTGTTCTACAGTGGCAACTCTTCTTTCAAGATTATCTTGTCTCTGTTCAACACTTCTTGCGATCATCAGTGCTTCATCAATTCTACTATGACCAATGTGCCAATCGGCATGTGGGCGATCATTTCTGCCGAATTTATATGAAATCCCAATACCAAAACCACCAAGCCTGCTTCCGTAGTGTTGCCCTACGAACTGAGGATAACCATCAATAGATTCTTGTCTGTATGATTTGTAGTTGTACTGAATGATAAGGTCTACATTATCACCGGGTAATTTGATAAGAGTACCAATTCCACCACTAAAATATCCACTTTGAAATGATCTGCTATTGGGGTTGCCAGCTAAGTTTGTAATATGTGAGTAGCTAATTCCAAATCCTAAATAAGCAAATGGGTTAAGAATTCTACTTTGACGATACGATTCAAATGCGCGGAGGAAATAAAAATTAACCTGCCCACCTCCGTACAAAGTGTTGTTGGTGTATGGATGATTTGGATGTCTTTCCTCATCTCCCTTTAATCTAAAATAACCGAAATTACCTTGCAAAGAGAAAGCCGGAGAAATAGCATATCTAAGTCCTAAATTTATATGTGGATTCCAGTATTCTGAATTACGGCCAAGATTTCCGAGAACCGGACCGGTCACATCGTACTGTCTACCCATTATTGTGTTAACAGTGAAATCAAAGCTCCATTTGGAAAGCTCTGTTTCATCTTGTGCAAGTGCATAAT
>SLDG01000260.1 GCA_007125355.1 Balneolales bacterium
ATTCTCCATCGCTTTAAAGTGACGAACAAATAATGGTGATCCATTCGCGTTGGGGATTGTCATTTCAGGCATAATTTTTTATAAATATATCGGTGTGATTTGGTAATTGATGATTTTAGAGTCCTGTTTCCGATGGTTTATGTAATTTTAATATATGAAGCTTTTTGGTATTAGGCTATTTCATTTGCTCTAAAACACTCCTTGGCAATTCAACCAACCCTTCGACGACGCCGAAAAGAATAAAGCTGCCTTAGTGTTTTTGGGACTCGGCTGCTCAGGGTGACGTTTCTTTGGTAAAAATTTTGTCTACTTATTATTAGAAATAACTAAACCTTTCCTAATCAATAAATACCAACAGTAATAATTTACCGGGAATGCAGAATTGTGACAACAGTGTTTCTTATCTTTGATGGTTGTACGTTTTTCTATCATTTGATTAAAAATTATACGTTACAACTTTGGTAGTTTAAATAAATTATTCAGAAGTACCCTGCTATAATTACTTTTATTTGATTCCCTTTTTTTAATTCTATGAAAAAAATTCTTGTTTTCTTTGGATGGTTCTCGCTTGCAGCGTTTATCATTTTCTTTATTATTATTGGATTTAACTGGACGGCCTTTAAGGCGGTTTTTACCGATCGCGAAGCATTTGCCGAGGGAGCAGAATGGGTTGAGAAAACGTATTCACTGGCAGGACTGGTTGAGTTTATTGAAGCCAATCCACATCACGTTTCGATTGTATCCCTGAATGTCAATGATCCGGATGACCGCCTTTTACTTAAGGAGGATGAAATGAGGGTGCTGGGCGCCACGGGGAATATCCTTCTGATAATGGAGTATGCCAGACAAGTTCATGAAGGAATGCTTGAACCTGAGGAAAGAATTAATCTGGATGACATCGCACGATTCAGAGTGCCCGGTTGGTATGGAAATCAATTCAGGAATGCAGCCAGAAATTTGAATCCTGTTGACAATACGGTGTCTCTTGAGGAAACCATTATTCTCGTTAGCCGGCATTATTCGCAGGCGGCATCAGACTGGCTCTTTTTCAAGCTTGGCCCTGAAAATGTACAGAACCTGATAGACTCTCTCGGGAACGGCAGTATAGAACCTTGGATTCCGGCATCCGGCATAAAGCTTGCCATGATTAACAGAGATTCGGGATTAAGTAAGCAAGATTTGGTGCAACAACTCAGGGATATGCCGGTGAAGGAACGTGCTGAAATCTTAACGGAATATGCCCATACTTATAAAACGGATGATGAATTCCGCTCAGTCATCCAAAAAACAGCACCGCGTTTACGCGACCGCAAACTTACAGAAGAGCGTATGATTCACGGCCTTTGGACCAAAGCTGAACCACTGGTGTTTACAGAAATTCTCAAGCAACTGTACAGAGGGGAATTTATAAATGAAGAAGTGTCTGAGTATGTTATTTCATTTATGGCATGGGCGCACGAAGATCCCATTGTGAGGCAACATACTCAGGATTACTCCGCTATATTCGAAAACCGTTTGGGCTACCTTTCTGCCGCTGATATGGGTACATCTGTGTACACGAACCAATCGTACGTGCAAACTGTTTTCTTTTATGATTTACCAATAGCGTTCTGGCTGCACATGTCGAGCAATCACATGAATCACGATTTCCAAAGAAGATTAATATACGACCCTGAGCTCCGGCGTATCACAGCTGAAGCCGCAAAGGCAGCAACAGAAACCATTCAGTAGTACAACTTTTTTGGCTTTAAACTAAATGATATCCAAAATATAAATGAAGAGAACAAAATTATTATATCTCACCTGGCTCATACCGGCAATGCTCACCGTTCTTTTGGTTCAGCAACTTTCTGTACTTACCGGTATTCAAACAACGTATAATCAGGGGGATGAGCTCACAGCCATAATCACAGATTTCAGAATTAAACAAATTGCAGCTCAGACAAATGGTTATGTTGATCTTAGTTTTACAAGCTCAGCGGGTGAAAGAGTTGATCAACGGCTGTCTCTCCACGTTCAACATGCATCAAGGTTGATTGGTTTAAACGAAGTTGATATAAGACACAGAGCCGGAGCAACGTACGATATTGTAATTGTAGATACTTTTGAATATCACAAGAATACGGTGTTAATTAATCTTGCTGTTATTGGGTTGTCACTCATAGTTATGATCGCCGTCAGTATATTCGCAAGCAAGTACGCTGCCGGCAAAGTAAAAAATGCGCGCAACGACAATATTGAACTCGAATTCCAGAAATCCTGATGACCACTCCTATAAAGCCGGGTACGCTGTATTTATTCCCTACTCCACTCGGTAAAACCAAAGAGAATGTATGTATCCCGGAGCATGTGCTAAAAAAACTGCATACGGTAACCTGTTTTTGTGTAGAGAATCTGCAAAATGCCGTTTCTGTTTTAAAATGGGCGGAGCACCCTGTACCGGATTTTAAACTACAGTTTTACGAGCTGAATAAACGAACCGCCGAAACCACACTAAACGAATATGTTCAGGAAATTTTGAGCGGTAAGGATATGGGGATATTGACAGATGCGGGATGTCCGGCCATCGCTGACCCGGGCGCTAATTTGGTAAAACTTGCGCATCATTTTGATATTGACGTTGTACCGTTTACAGGGCCTTCTTCTCCCCTTCTGGCACTTATGGGATCAGGACTTGGCGGCCAGAAATTTGCGTTCAACGGTTATCTGCCTGTAAAAGCTCAGGCAAGAGAAAATGCCATAAAAGAATTAGAACAGCGATCAGCAGAAAACGGCAGCTCAGAGCTGTTTATGGAGACCCCCTTCCGTAATATGGAAACACTAAAAAGCCTGCTAAATACGCTCGAAAACGATACGCTGCTTACAATAACGGCGAATCTTACGCTTGAAGCAGAATATATCAAAACCCGTGAAGTCTCTGACTGGAAACACAGAAAAATGCCCGATATCGACAAGCAGCCCGCCATTTTTGGGATTAAAGCAAAAGAAAACAAGCCTCCGGTTGAGTTGTTGAGAAGAAAGGCTGTCCGGAAGAAGTTTAGCCGGTAGGACTAATAATTCGGGTTAAATATTTGCCGGATCAAATCCATACAACTCTTTAAATAGATCGAATAATCTTGGATGCTTTTGGCGAAAAAGTTGATGCTGCTCAACAAAACTCTCGGTTACAACGGCAAAGAACTCGGCTGCATTTTGGCTTCCATAGGTATCAAAAATAGTTTGTCGCCGTAGCTGAATTGTCTCCAAGAAATCCATAAATTCCTCTGAATAGAGTTTTATCCATTCAGAGTCAGGTTCCGCCCTTGCTTCCGTCCACGCTTCTGTTTTTGATGTAATACCAAGGTCAGTATCAATTTGATGCGCAAATTCATGGAAAACTAAATTTCTGGCATCACTACTGTTAGAGGCTCCCCGTTTTACTTCATCCCACGCGAGTACAACATTACCACCCGACCACGACTCTCCTGCCCGCCACTGCGTACCTACACTGACAATCCCCGTCGCATCCCTGTTATTTACTTTTGCTTTATATTTCGTGGGATACATTAAAACCGCATTTAAAGTAGGATAGAAATCGCTGATTCCACCCTGAATTAGCAACACCGCCTGCGCGGCCGTTAACACCTTCATCTGATCCGTGATTTTTAATCCCCCGCATCCTTCAAAAATCTTTTCTCCCGTAAAAACCAGAATATCTTGTCTGATTTTTTCCTTTGTTGATGGCTTTAACGATTTCCAAAGCGCAAAATCTCGTTGAAGAATGGTTTCCCACTTTTCAGGAAATGGCTTTCTCCTTAGCCGCTTTCTCGACGCAGATTCCAACCCGGAAAGTTTATTGATAATATTGTTCAGCCAGGATAGCATAGTTCAAGTTAAGGAATAAAGGGGAGTTTTGGGGTTGGGAAATTTTTTTTTGGTGGGGGGGGGTAATAGATTAGAAGTTCAAGAGTCATCCTGAGCGGAGCTGCGGCTTAGATTCTTCATAAATCTTCGATGTTTAACCGCAGCGTAGTCGAAGGACTGCCCGCGCAACTCAGGTGTAAACGAAACTACACGTTACCATCAGGAGTCAGGGTGAGCGGAGCAGCGGCTTGGAATATAAACTAAGGTTTGGATTGGTTGCCCGCTGCATAGTCGAATCCCCTGCCCGCCCAACCCGAGAGCGTATTGGAGCCTAATCAACCACTGGTTCGACTACATGCCGGATAACTTTGGTTGCCCTTAGTGTATTACGGGGCCGGCATTCCGCTCACCATGACTCGGTTGTTTCGTGTTCTAAGAGTAAACAAATCATTGCTTTATAAGCATCGTCATCCTGAGCAGCCGAGCACAGATGTTTACCAAAGACATTGTTGTATTTCTCGGCGTCGTCGAAGGATCGTCTGCACACCCCGGGAGCACATTGAAGCCAAATCAACCAATGGTTCTACGACGGCGGGGGAAAAGAACTCAACCCATATTAAAATAGAGGCCCCGCCTGCTCACCATGACGGGGTAGTGCTTTTGTCAGACGTGAACAAACCCAAATTTTTTCCAAGCAAATAATGAACTCAGTAAATACTTCTGTATTTTACGTACTGTCAAAAAATATCAATCTAAATACGTATTGCCTTGAGTGACCAAAAAATTATTTTTTCTATGGTTGGGGTCAGTAAAGTGTACAAACCCAACAAAACTGTTCTCAAAAATATTTATCTATCTTTTTTCTATGGCGCAAAAATTGGGGTCTTAGGACTTAACGGAGCCGGAAAATCCACGCTTTTGAAAATCATCGCCGG
>SLDG01000198.1 GCA_007125355.1 Balneolales bacterium
TAATGTTTTTTTGTGGGATATCCAACATTCGTATCCCATCCATAATGCGGGTAAAGTTGATGATATTGATACATAAGCTCATCACGATACACCTTTGCGAGAATTGATGCCGCTCCGATACTGGCCGAAAGTAAATCTCCTTTAACGATGCATTTATGCGGTATGAGTCCCTTTGGAAAGATTTTGCCATCAACAAGCAGGTAGTCGGGGGATGGACTACATTGTTCTGCGCATTTCTCCATAGCTATAAGGCTGGCGCGGAGAATATTATGTCGGTCAATCTCTTCAGGACTGCATTCTTTTATCACCCAATATTTACATTCCTTTTTAATGGCCTCAGCGAGTTTTTTTCTCGCCTCATGCGTTGCGACCATTTTGCTGTCAGTTACGCCCTGAATGTTTGTTTCCGGATGCAAAATTACTCCGGCTGCAACAACTGGTCCGGCAAGACACCCTCTGCCGACTTCATCAAGCCCCATAATATTTGCAAATCCCTCGCTCCAGAGCGTTTTTTCGTAGGATAAGTTATCAATGGGATATTTCTCTTTAGCCATTTTGATGTTTTTCTGAACTAATTATTACTACAAAACGAATCAATGTTACACTCTCTGCTCTAATTGCTTCACAACTCCGGGATACCAGGATGAAAAACTTCCATCGCTGATTTTTTCACGAACGGTTTCCATCAAACGAAGATAAAACATCAGGTTATGTTGACTCGCGAGTTGCATGCCCAAAATTTCATCGCATCTGAATAAATGATGGATGTATGACATATCGAATTTGGAGCAAAGGTCAGATTCAAAGGATTCATCAAGTGGCTTGAAATGGGTTTTCCATTTGGCATTTCTAAGGTTTACTTTCCCATTCCAGGTAAAAATAGTGCCGTTTCTGGCGTTTCGGGTGGGCATTACACAGTCGAACATATCAACACCACGTGCAACACCTTCTACGAGATTGGCGGGTGTGCCTACTCCCATTAGGTATCTCGGCTTTGATGCTGTCAGGTAATCCGTTACAAGGTCGGTCATTTCATACATCACCGGGATGGGTTCGCCCACGCTTAATCCGCCAATCGCATTACCGTCAAAATCCATTTCATTTATGGCTTTTGCAGATGCTTTTCTTAGCTCCGGGTACACGCATCCCTGAGATATCCCAAAAAGAAACTGTTGATGTCCATAATGCGGCTGGGTGGCGTTTAATTCATCTATACAGCGTTGAGCCCAGCGATGTGTTAAGTGCATGGATTTTTCCGCATAATCGAATGTGGCATCGTGTGGAGGACATTCATCAAGCACCATCATTATATCAGAGCCTAAAATTCGTTGAGTTTGAATGACATTTTCCGGAGTAAACTGATGCAATGAGCCGTCAATGTGACTTTTAAACGTTGCGCCGCGCTCTTCTAATTTACGATTCGAAGCCAGAGAAAAAACCTGATATCCTCCTGAATCGGTTAAAATGGGTTTATCCCACTTCATAAAACGGTGTAATCCACTGGCTTTAGCCATAATATCATTACCGGGTCGAAGATAAAGATGATAGGTATTCCCAAGAATAATCTGTGCCCTGATATCATCTCTGAGTTGTCGCTGATGTACAGCTTTTACGGTAGCAAGAGTGCCAACCGGCATGAAAATAGGAGTTTCGATTTTCCCGTGATCGGTAGTGAGCAGGCCAAGTCGTGCTTTTGAGCCGTTATCAGATTTTAAGAGCGTAAACAAATTGAATATTAATACGTATTTTTAGCCGTTTAGTGCATAGGAAACACATTTACTTTTTTAGTTAAGCAATGCTTCATATCTTCGCGCTTCGAATGCTTGAATTGGCTGTAAATATAATGGTATTTTATGAAACTGACTGAATGATGTTTATGTGGCTCAGCCTTTAGATTTTTATTTTGAATTGATTTAAAAACCGTTTTCATTGGAACGAAGAAAAGACTTATTAATAACAATAGCGGGCGATTTTATTGCTCTGGTACTGGTATGGTTTGCGTTTTACTACGCCCGTTTTGAGCTTGAGTGGTTTGGTCAGGCCGGCGATATCGAGCCTGCATTGCTACTTGTTCCATCTATTGTAATTGCCATTTTCTGGATTGCCATTTTCGCTTTTTTTGGCCTTTACAAGCGGCTGTATCTTATATCCAGGTTCGATGAAATAATTAGAGTGGCAAAAATTACGGTCATTGGTACACTTATCTTCTTTTTTCTCCTTTTTGCCGATGAGCTGAACTGGAACGCGGAAAACATCATATATGCAAGAAACTACACTATACTGTATTGGTTACTAACGTTTGTATTTGTAGCTACAAACAGGCTTATAATTCGCTCAACACAGCGGTTGATGGTGAAAAAAGGTGTTGGCTTACATCGTGCAATCATTATCGGAACAGGTGAAACAGCTAAAAATATAAGTGAAGACATTATCCGCCACAGAACAACGGGTCTTGATGTAATCGGGTTCGTTAACCAAAACGGAGAATTAAAAGATAATGACCAACGTATAGCAGTTGAAATGGAAAAAATACTGGGCAATCTGTCTGAAATAAATACACTTATTGAAAGAGAAAAAGCTGAAGATGTAATCGTAGCAATGGAGCCCGATGACCGTATGAAGCTCCTCGATGTAATGAATATTATTGATGTGCAGGGTATTTCCGTAAAAATAGTACCGGATTTTTATCAAATTATCAGTGGATTAAACCAAACCAACCAAATTTTCGGGCTTCCGCTCATTGAAGTCATGCCTGACCCCATGCCTACCTGGGAGAAATTTGTTAAGCGCTTTATGGATATTGTTTTATCGCTCATGATATTGGTAATAAGCCTGCCTGTAATGATAGTCGTAGCTGTATTGATTCGCATTACATCTGAAGGGCCTGCCATTTTTAAACAAGAACGTGTAGGGTTAAACGGCAAGTTGTTTATGATGTATAAGTTCAGAAGCATGCGCAACGATGCGGAGAACGAAACCGGGCCGACATGGGCAAAAGACAACGATGACCGTATTACACCGGTTGGATGGTGGCTGCGTAAACTTCGTTTGGACGAATTGCCGCAATTATTTAATGTTTTAAAAGGGGATATGAGCCTCGTAGGGCCAAGGCCGGAGCGAAAATATTTCGTAGATCAGTTTAAGAAAGAAATCCCACTGTATTCAAGAAGATTGAGTGTGAGGCCTGGAATTACGGGTTGGGCGCAGGTGAAATGGAAATATGATGAAACCTTCGATGACGTAAAGGAAAAAACAAAGTATGATCTTTTCTATGTGGAGAATATGTCGCTTCGGATGGATATAAAAATCCTCATAAATACGCTTTTTACCATGTTATCCGGAAAGGGGCAATAGAGTATCATGGAAGATAAGCGAACATTAATCATCATCCCGACCTACCAGGAAGCATCGAATATCCCGAGGCTTATACTCGAATTAATGCAGCTTGATGAGAATATTCATGTACTTTTTGTGGATGATAATTCTCCAGATGGAACTGCTGAACTTATCAAAGAATCTGCTGAAAGATGGAAAGGCAGAATTTTCTTGCTTGAAAGAGAAGCTAAACTTGGACTCGGAACTGCTTATGTAGCCGGATTTAAGTACGCCATCGAAAAAAACTACGATTACATTTGCGAGATGGATGCCGATTTTTCCCACGATCCGGCTGATATCCCAAAATTAATTGAAGTTGTACACTCTGGCGAAGCCGATGTTGCTATAGGCTCCCGTTATCACAATGGTATAAGCATTATAAACTGGCCGTTATCGAGGTTAATTTTATCCTATTCGGCAAACTTATATGCGCGCATTATTACCGGAATGCCCGTCAAAGACACTACCGCGGGCTATAAATGTTTCAGAAGGGCCGTGATAGAAAGTATCCCGTTAGATAAAATTAAATCAAACGGCTATGCATTCCAGATAGAAATGCACTACAGAGCCTGGACGGCCGGTTTTAAATTGCAGGAAGTTTCGATTATTTTCCGTGAAAGGGTACAGGGCACCTCGAAAATGTCAAAGTCAATTATTTGGGAGGCTGTCTATATGGTTTGGGGATTAAAAATCCGAAAAATATTGGGCAGACTTTGATTCAACACTTCTGAAATGGGCTGATTTTATCTATCTTATTGTAATAGAAAAATGAATGTATTTGCGGAATGTTCTATTTATAAAATCCATAATATTTGCAGAAAGAGTACGAAATAACGATTTTATTTTTAGTAAAAGAAGTATTTGATATATCAATCAAAATAGAAATGGTATCTCACTAATCAGTTAGACGACTTTAATGAATTATTTAGATTTTGAAAAACCTATTGCTGACCTGGAGAAAAAAATTCAGGAATTAAGTGCAATCAGTATCCCTGAGAATGATGTCCTTAAGCCCGAAATTAAGCGGCTCACAGAGCGCGTTGAGGAGCTACGGACATCCATCTTTAACAACCTTACGCCCTGGCAAAAAGTACAGCTTGCGAGGCATCCTGACCGACCTTATACACTCGACTACGTTTATAAAATCTGTGAAAACTTTGTAGAGTTACACGGTGACAGATATTTTGGAGATGACAACGCCATTGTAGGCGGTTTTGCTACCATAGACGGGCGTTCAGTAATGGTAATTGGCCAGCAAAAGGGCAGAGATACCAACGACCGCAAATTCAGGAATTTCGGAATGCCTAATCCCGAAGGATATCGCAAAGCTTTACGCTTAATGAAACTCGCCGAAAAATTCGATATCCCCGTAATTACTATGCTCGA
>SLDG01000337.1 GCA_007125355.1 Balneolales bacterium
GGATTGATGCCAATGATTATCCCAATAGGAGACGGGTATGAATTCAGGCAAAGCCTGGCGCTTGCACTCATGGGTGGAATGGTAACGAGTACAATTCTTACGCTGTTTGTAATACCGCTGCTTTTTAAAGCATTGAACAGAAAAGCCGCTGATTAATGTGCAAAATCAAAATAAAGTGACACTGAACATGAAAATACAATCAAAAACCAAAATCACCTTAGTCTCAGCACTCTTGCTGGCATCTCTGTTATTCTACGGATGTGAAAACGAAGAGCCGGAACGACCCGAAAGACCAAGTCAGGTTGAAATATTACCACAGGTGATTTTTTCTGTTACCGACGATCAGCCTTTGCACAGAGTCTTAAATGTAAGGGGGATAGTGGAGCCTGTTAAAGAACTGCCAATCATACCAAGAGTAGCGGGATTTTTAACTTCGCATAATATACAAGACGGCAAGAGAGTGAGAACAGGCGATGTTCTTTTTCAGTTTGAAACCGAGGAGTGGCAAATCGGCTTGCGGGAAGCTGAAATTGCTTACGCCAGAGCACTGCAGGAGTTTGAGCTTGAATCAAGGCAGCGGCTGAGAACAGTTTCTGATATAGATACACTCACAGCTTTTGATGAGCGTTTGTTGCGAAACCAAACAGGATACACGCAAGCTCGAACAGGATTAGACAGGGCCCGTTTGGAACTTACCTATACAAGTATGAAGGCACCATTTGAGGGGGTAGTTTTTACCGACCGAATTTTAACACAGGGTACATTTGTATCCGGAGGGCAGGAACTTGGCAAATTGATTGATTACAGCACCATCAGAATCCGCTTCGATTTACTTGAATCTGAACTCGCAAGAGTACGCACGGGCTTCGATGTTGAAATCACCTCGGCAGACGGATACAATGTAAACGGCCGTGTTGTTGCTATTTCGCCAATTGTTGACCGCGACCGAAAAACCGGCCAAATTATAGTAGAAGCTGCGAATTCTAACCTTCGAATAAAGCCCGGTATGAGTGTCGATGGCCGTGTGTTGATTGAAACGGTGGAAGGCCGTGCACGAGCGCCCCGTGAGGCATTGCTGCATCGCGATAATCGACCGCTTGTTTTTAAACTGAATGGAGATCAGGTAGAGTGGATTTATGTTGATCCGGTTGCTGTAACAAGTGAATGGATAATTTTAAATGAGGATGAGATCAGCCCCGGTGATACTCTTGCGGTTGATAATCATTTCGCAATAAGCCATTTAGCCAGGGTACGGCCGAGGATAAGGTAGAGTTTTTTGCTTTGTGGTTGGATTTATTGAATCACGAAGACTCTAAGACTCAAAAGATCACTAAGCTTTGGTATTTTTTTAGTGAGTCGGAAACTTAACTTAAAAAGAATAGACAGGATATGAAGTCGCTTTTTCGCCGCAGATATTTGATTTCGCTGTTTTACCTATTGGTAATGACAGTCGGGATTACGGCATGGCTGAATATCCCCATGGAGCTCTCTCCGGATATCACACTACCCTCCGTTACGGTTACGCATAACTGGGGTAGCACCTCGCCCGAAGTCATGGAACAGGAGGTGACCCGCCGGGTAGAACAGCTGGTGTACCGGCTCAGGGATGTTCAAAAAGTTACTTCTGTAACCTCAGAAGGCAGGTCAAATGTTACCATTGAGTTTGCTAAACAGGCTCCAATAGATTTTAGGGTCATAGAGCTTCAAGAACTTTTGCATGGCCTTAGGCAGGATTTGCCCCAAAATATGCCGCCCTTTAGCATATCACGAAGAGTCCCGCGTGAGTTGCAGAATATGCAAAACTTCATTGTTTATTCGTTATCCGGCGAATATTCGATGAGAGAACTTCTGGAATTTGCCAGAACCAATATTCGAACTCCACTTCTTGGTTTAAATGGCATAGCCGATATCGAAATTACGGGTGCTGAAGACCCGGCGCTTACTATCTATTTCGATCATGAAATCACAGAGCGGTTTAATCTAAACCAACGGCAGATTATGGGCATGGTTCGCGACAGGCTAAGCTGGCGGTCTGCGGGTTTCACTGACCTACCTGATGGCAGATTTGGGCTTATGGTTCCACCTGAGGCGGAATCGCTTGAAGAAATACTTCGCATCGCCATTCCCGTGCCGGGCTCTCCGCGGGAATTATTACTTGGAGATATTGCAACAATTACGGTCGAAGATTTTCCGCCACGCCAAATTCGGCGCATTAACGGAAACACAGCGCTCACCATTTCTTTTGTGAAAGAGGGGGGAGCCGATGCATTAGGATTGGCTGAAGAAGTAATCAGAGAAATGGAAATCATTGAGGCCGCAATGCCTTCAGACATGTTTTTGCGCCTTCAGTTAGATGTAACCGAAGATTTACGCAAACAACTTGCCGAGCTCGAATTTCAATCGCTAATCAGCGTACTTTGTGTGTTTGTTGTACTGCTGATTTTCATCAGGAGATTCCGTGCTCCGTTTGTAATACTTGGCAGCATTATTTTTTCCATCCTCTGCAGTGTATTTATTCTGTATTTGATGGGTTATACCATCAATATTCTTACGCTGGCCGGCCTCACTGTTTCGCTGGGGATGATTATTGATAACGCCATTGTAGTATTCGAACAGCTAAACTCTAAATTGCCGAAAGAAAGAGAAAAACGTATAGAGCACGTCAGGAAAGAACTCCCCTACGCTTTTGTCCCGGTTTTTGGCAGTACATTAACAACGGTCGGTATTTTTATCCCCCTGTTTTTTGCCCTCGAAACACTCAGGGCTTTTCTGGTTCCTCTGGCTATTGCGCTTTCACTGACCCTGGTGTCATCGGTACTCATATCCCTCACCTGGATTCCTTACGCGCTCATTTGGCTCACGCCACAAGATAAAACGCCGGCGAATGTGTCAAAAAGGGCGACATTCAAGAAAAAGTGGGACAGAACCCTGAATCGGTTTATGCTTCGTTTTTTTGGGTTCAGGCACAAAATTCGCTGGGCATTTTATGTATTGTTGATATTTGCGATTGGCTTGCCATTTTACGCCATAGATGAGCCTGAATGGGAAGATGATTCATCATTCTTGCAATCGGCAACCGGCTGGTATTTCAATAATCGTGATTCCATTGATCCATGGATAGGTGGTATCACGTACCGTTTTGTTAACGAAGCGCGCTTTCAGAGTCCCTGGAGCAGGGGTATGGGGGAAACCATTAATGTAAGCATCAGGCCGCCTCAGGGTTCGCCGTTGGAGGAAATAGACAAAATTATCCGCAATTTTGAAACGTTGGGGCAGAATTATCAGGAATCGCTGCTCTACTTTGAAACCAATGTTTCTGAATTCACCGGTGCAAGACTCGTGTACCATATCGACCCCGATTATCTCTTCGATCCCATGCCTTATGTATTATATGCCGAAGCTGCATATCTGGCAGCAAGAACCGGTAATGTGCGGATTTTTGTTTCGGGGCTCGGGGAGTCGTTTTCAACAGGATTTGGTGGTGGATCGGTTAGTTTCAACACGAGATTCAGAGGGTATTCTTATGAGGATTTGCGTACGGTTGCCGAAGACCTTAAACAGCGCCTTGAGCGAAACCCCAGAGTCCAGGATGTGGATATTAATGCAATTTTCTTTTCCAGGGATGATTTCTTTCAGTACAACCTGAGGTTAAACGATGAAAGTATTGTTTCTAAAGGATTAAACCGCAGTGCTGTTTTAGATGCCATTCAGCTTGATTTGAATCCCAGAAATTCCATGGGTATGATAGAGTTCAGAGGGCAAAATATGTACTTGATTGGCAGAAATTTGCCAAGAGGGGTGTATGAAGATGATGTTATGAACGCCCCGCGTTTGTATAACGACGTGCAATTTACGCTCGCGGAAGTTGCAAGTTTGGTTAGAGAACCCGCAATGGGACAAATCCGCAGGGAAGACCAATCGTATATTCGTCAGGTTTCGTTCGATTTCAGAGGCCCGCAAAGGCTTGGCAGAGCTTTTTTGGATGATGTACTTGAAACATTGCCATTGCCTGTCGGGACAGAAATTGATGAGTCTCGTTTTACTTTTTCATTTATGAGGGAGGAAGACCGCGCTAACACAATTTTCATTCTGATGATGGCATTGTTGAGCGTGTGGATGATTGTGAGTGCTTTGCTGAATAAGTGGGGAGATCCAATACTGGTAATTCTGGCAGTACCATTGAGCTTTATTGGGATTATGGTTGGCACGCTCTATCACGATCTGATTTTTGAGCAGGGAGCCATTGCAGGAAGCCTGCTTTGTGTTGGAGTTGTAGTAAATAACGCTATCCTGCTGATGCACGAACGACAACGGTTCAGAAGTGCCGGTATTCACGGATTCAGGAGTTGGTTGTACGTGTATAGAAATAAAATGCGGCCGGTATTAATCACCACATTAACAACCATAGGCGGTCTTTTGCCACTTGTGTTAATAGGCTCCAGCGACTTGTGGTCAGACCTCGCCACGGTAGTAATTTGGGGCCTTTCTGGCAGCACGCTGCTTATTCTTATATTAGCCGGCCTTTGGGAGAGAAATGAAAAAAAAGGTTTAGGGGGGGGGACACTGAAGGCTAAAAGTTCAAAGCTAAAAGGTAAATAGGTGTCCTTTCGAGGGTAGATTTGCTACAAAGGTTATGAGTTGGAAAATCTTAGCCTTATCAACCTTGGGAGTTTTCTCGGGTATACTTTGCCTGATTATGATCTTAAACATTATGGAAAAACTTAAAATCGAGGCACTAATCTACCCTCGAAA
>SLDG01000166.1 GCA_007125355.1 Balneolales bacterium
ATAGCCGAAAACTCACCCGGGCCACGCCCCTCTCGACCAATTTTTTGCAAAAGATTTCCATCTTCATCCAAATACATTATTGATTTCATGTTAAAATCATTAACGAGCAGATTGCCGTTTTTTGCGATTAACATATCTCTGAAACGACTTAAATAATATCCGCCTATTTCATTGAATTCAGCAATTTTTTTAAGCTCAATAGTTGAAACATGGCTTGCATCTGCAGGCGATTCTTCCGTTTTTTCTTCTGTTTTGCAAGCAACTATAATTAAGGCACAAACAAGCAAATAAATTATTTTTTTCATATTAGGTACAACAAATTTGACTGGTGAATAATTTGGGATAACACCACAATATTTGCAGTAATGTGTTAACTTGCAACCCAATTTTAAGAAGAAACACGATGATTTTATACTTACTTGCACTTATTGGTGGTGCAGCCGGACTTTTTTATGGCGCTGACAGGCTCGTAAACGGGAGTAGTGCCATAGCTATAAGAACCGGAATAGCTCCGTTGTTAATTGGATTGACAATTGTTGCTTTTGCTACAAGCAGTCCGGAGTTAATTGTTAGCCTAAAAGCTGCTTTTCAGGGGAATCCGTCTATTGCAGTAGGTAATGTTGTGGGATCGAATATCGCTAATATAGGGCTTGTGCTTGGGTTGGCGGCTCTTATCTATCCCATAAAAACATCTATGAAAACTCTCCAAACCGAAATGCCGATTATGATTGGCTGTGTTTTATTGATGTTTATTTTGATGTATAACCACATGTTCACCCGGCTTGAGGGTTTTTTTCTGGTTGGGCTATTAGCACTATTTATTTTTTTTCAAATAAGAAATGCAAGAAGTCAGGTATATGCCAAAAACGACCCTGAGGTCAAGCAAATCATAGAAAGCCAGTCTGTTAAATTATGGCTGGCGTGGGTATATATTTTTTTGGGCGGCATTTTGCTTACAGTAGGATCTGATTGGTTTCTTTACGGTGCAGTAGGGCTTGGTGAGCTTATTGGCCTGAGCAATGCGGTCATAGGACTAACGATTGTCTCGCTAGGAACAAGTTTACCCGAAGTAGCAACAAGCGTGGTGGCTGCTTTTAAAAAGAAGAGCGACATTGCTCTTGGCAACATTATAGGCTCAAACATATTTAATGTTCTTGCCATTTTGGGGATTACAGCATCGGTACATCCACTTACCGGCGGCGACATAAACTGGATTGACCTTAGCATAATGCTGGCTTTTTCAGTAATACTTTGGCCCATGCTATACCACAAACTCCGGCTCGGTAAAATAGAAGGCGGACTGCTTTTAGCCGGTTATTTAGGATATATGGTATATCTGTTTTCTTGATTTAATTCGTGCTAAAGATTAACTGCTTTGCTCTTCATCTTCAAGAATGCCTTTTAGTTTATTCAGGCCAAAATCAAAATCGTCTCCAAGGGCTTGTTCAATATCCATAAATAACAGAAGCAGATTCATTGGGTATGGCATAGAACCGGTCATATCCCAAACAACCCGGGTGGTAGAATCTGTAAGTGCAGTTGTATAAAGCGCTGAATAGCTCACAGAATCAAATGGTTCTTCAAAACGAAGTTCTGTTTTTATGTATTCATTTTCAGATAGTTCAATGATTTCCTGTTCGCCAATTCCTACATCCTCATTTCCTTCCCAGCGTGACACAAAACCTACTGTTCCATCCGTACCGCGATACGTATTAATCGCATCAGGATCCATTTCTGCCCATTTACTGTATAATTCCTGATTTCGCAGCAATTTTATAAAATCGAAGACTTCTTCAACCGGCCTTTCAATTTCGATGGTGCGCTCAACCCCAAAGTCTTTGGGTACAAATAAGGCGACTAATAATGGAATGGCAATAAGTGCTAACAGAGCAATTAAAACTATCTTTAAAACTCTCATAATTAACCCCCGCTAAAAAAATATTAAAGGAAAATGGTAAGCCAACACCTTGTTTAATCAAATTATTCAATAATTGAAGGCTTTGCAATATATAACATCACAAACATATTAATGATTGGATTTAAAATATTTATGGTTTTCGCAGCCTCAGCGCCCTGTTTTTCGAATCCCGGTAAATGTGGAAATCGGAATCCAGGGTCAGAATAAATGCTTTGGGTTGCATCTCATACAAATACACGAGGCTTAAATCTGCAAGCGACCCGGGCAGGTCAGAGTACTTTAGCACGCTTTCCAGCACATGATTTCCGGGATTACTAAGTGCCGGCTCAACCGAAATAATATTCTCCTGAATCATTGAGTGTAGGGCTCGTACCACTGCAGGATTGTTTTTAACAAGAAACAGGGTTTCTGATAAAACAGCCTCGCACGTAATCAAAGGCGGCTGAATTTCAGACATGGTTTTCTTCGCCCAGTCGTGCCATTTGTCGCTGCGATTAAAAAAAGCAACCAGTGGGCCGGTATCAATCAAGACTGCTTCGGCCATAGTCTTTTAAATGTGATTTATCGGTAGAAAGAGTTGCCTCACCTTCGTAGATGCCGGCAAATTGTGCCATTCTGGATTTTTTACCCACAGCTACATAAGATGCAATATCTGCAACGCGGTCTTCTACAAGGTTCATCACCGCTTCTTTTTGCGTTATGTTGTAATGCTCGGCAAGTTTTTTGATTTTTTCTTTCTCTTCGGGCGTTACCTTCATGCCGAACCACACGATTTCTTTTTCTTTGGATGCCATAATTGCCCCTTTCTCTTTCTTTTGTTTGTGTTGCAACAATTTAAAAAACGTTGCAACAAATTTCAAGATTAATTTTGTTTTGGTAATATTTATTTGATATCTGAGTTCGATTTTAATCTTGTTGGATTGCTATTTATTGGGAAAAAATCATTTTCATTCAAAAATAAGAAGCTTAATGACTTTCAGTAATTTGAACCACTGAGCCTGCCTGGTGAACAGATACTGAATAAGCCCAAAAGATGTGAGTAGGGCAGACAGGTTGCACAGTGTTTTGCATAGTGTTACACAGAGTTTTTCTTTTTCATTGTGCCGAGAAAAGTAATTCTAACTAATTTAAAACTCTGTGTATTCCTCTGCGTCCTCTGTGGTTTAAAAAAATAGCAGGAGTGCTAAGAACTTTTCCTTAAAATCGAACTTAGGTTTGATGATTTTGTATAATGACGTATAAAACTTCACGCTATTGCATCCCACATTCATCTGCGTTTTGCCGTGCCGTAGTACTACTTTATACAAAAGATGGGTCGTACCTACGGCACTCTTCTTTCTCTTCGTCTATTTTCTAAACCGGGATAAATCCCGGCTCTGAAAGATAAATCATGCCTACGGCATTTAATGTATTGAGCAAGTCTAAAATTGTCATTACTCCATATCATATTCATAGCATTAATAATTGTCGTTAGTCTTATTCATTAGATATCGTGTCAACTATAAACAAATTAACAAATTAGCGAATAAACAAACCACCATTTACTACTATATTTTTCAGCTTTTAACTATTTGTGATTCCTATGTAAGAAGTCCAAAGATTACAACAAACCTTTGTGAGACTTCGTGACTTTGTGACTTCGTGCTTATTTTTAAAACTCTTACATGTGTACTCAATCTTGTCTTTTGCAAAGCCTGTTAGATTACCGTTATCTTACATCATGCCTTTAAAACAACTGCTCTTATTGCTTTTTATCATTTTCGTCTTTGCTGCGTGTGGTGTGTTTGAGACGCGTGAGGCAGAGCCGCCGGATCAGGGAGGAAGTGCGTTATTCCAGCAGCCCGACAGGCCGGAAGTTGTGATTCTAAACCTTCAGAATGCTATTCAGAATATGAATACTGTAAATTATATGCGGTCTATCAATGAAGAATCATTTGAGTTTATACCCTCGTCTTTGGCATCAGACAGTAATCCGGATGTATGGGTTAATTGGTCAAACGAGGACGAAAACATTTATTTCAACAATATGAGAGCCGCTACTCAGAACCTGTCCGGACATTCACTTCAGATTCAAAATCAACAAAGAACTACCCTGCCGGATGGAGATGAACGAATAACTGCAGATTATGTATTAACGGTTAACCATAACCGGCCGCCGCAAGTATTGCCATCTGTCGCGCAGGGCCGCTTTTTAATGGATATAACTCAGGGCGATGATGGTTTATGGTCCATTTCCGGCTGGACTGATGAATCGGCGGGAAGTGAAATTACCTGGAGTGATTTTAAAGCGGTTTTTATTCGCGAGTAGCCTTCCCGATATTTTCGTTATATTTACGCAATGTTATGAGATCAAAATTTTGTCATTTTAATCGATAATCCTATGTTTATTTCTAAAAGAGCTGCGGCTCTGGCTCCCTCAGAAACATTAAAGATTTCTGCTTTAGCCAAAGAGCTTCAAAGAGCAGGCAAATCAATTATTTCACTCAGTCAGGGTGAGCCTGACTTTAAAACTCCCGTGCATGTTTGTGAGGCCGCAAAAACCGCTATTGATGATGGTTTCCATGGTTATACGCTCAATACAGGCACTATAGAATTGCGCCAGGCTATTGTAGATAAGTTGAAAAGAGAAAACGATCTCTCATTCAGGTTGAATGAAATAGTAGTATCTAACGGCGCAAAACAGTCAGTCGGTTTCAGCATTCTTGCAACTATTGATGAAGGAGATGAGGTCATTATACCTGCTCCTTTTTGGGTATCGTACCCCGAAATGATAAAACTGGCAGAAGGCACGCCAATTATTGTTAGGACCAAGTTCGAGAACGATTTCAAGCTCACTCCCGATCAACTTGAGGAATGCATCACCACAAAAACCAAGATGCTTATTTTGTGTTCACCTTCTAACCCTACAGGCAGCTGCTACACAACAGAAGAACTAAAAGCGCTGGCTAAAGTTTTAGAAAAGTATCCCAATGTGATTGTATTGTCGGATGAAATCTACGAATATATTCATTTCGAGGGTGGGCACGTAAGTATGTTGCAAGTCGCGCCGTTTTTGCGGGAGCGCTTTATTCTCATAAACGGATTCTCGAAAGGGTTTGCAATGACCGGCTGGCGTTTGGGATATCTGGCTTCTTCTGGCGAAATTGCATCAGCAGTGGCAAAAATTCAAAGTCAGGAGACCTCCGGAGCGAGTTCCATCTCACAGAAAGCCGCCGAAAAAGCCTATACTTCCGGACTTGAAGAAGTAGAGAACATGCGCAAAGCTTTCGAAGAGAGGCGCGATTATATGTACAAAGCCCTGAATGAAATTGAAGGTGTTCGTTGCTTTAAACCGGGCGGCGCATTTTATGCTTTCCCCGATATCAGCCATTATCTCGGCAGTACTTCACCGGATGGCAAAGAAATCAAAACGAGTTCCGATTTATGTATGTATCTGATTGAACATGCTGGTCTCGCCCTTGTTCCCGGCGATGCTTTCGGTGAACCTGATGGAGTGCGGTTGAGCTACTCGTCTGACCTCAAAACCCTTGAAGAAGGAATTAATAGGCTTAAACAAGGGTTATCGTCACTAAAAAAGTGAAAATTTGGTCACAAGTGATTGCTATGGCACATTATTTGTAGCATTGCACTGAGTTATCAATGAACGAAATTTTAAGAAAGGAATAAATTATGCCTACATACGAGTACATTAGAGAAGATGGAAGCCGTTTTGAAGTCATCCAAAAATTTTCTGACACCCCGCTAACTATTTGTCCGGAAACCGGGCAACAGGTTAAAAGAGTTATTAGTGGTGGTTCCGGTGTGATATACAAAGGAAGTGGCTGGTATATAACCGATTACAAAAACGGTAATGAGCAGAAAAGTGCCTCTGAAAAACCAGCCGGAAAAAAGAAAAAACAGGCAGGAAATCCCGAAAAAACTGCCTCTGCCAGCTAATAAACGATATATTTATACAAGATTTCAAAGTTTTTTATTCGATTATTTAACTTGTAAATGTTACCTTAAGGGTACTGACGAGTTGATTCGGGATACAACGTTACATTATGATTACAAGAGAAAGATCTGAAGCTTACAACGAAGCACTTGAAGTTTTTATCCACTATTGGGGAAAAATGTCTTCTGAGTGGGGCATTAATAAAACTATGGCTCAGGTGTATGCTTTGCTCTTTGCCGAAGACGAACCTATGGATACTGATACCATAATGCTGGAGCTTAACATCAGCAGGGGTAATGCCAACATGAATCTGCGTAACCTTATACAATGGGGGCTCATCCACAAAGTAAATATTAAGGGGGATAGGAAAGATTACTATACTTCTGAGACCGATATTTGGAATATGGCGGCAAAAATTATAGATGAGCGCCGCCGTAAGGAAATCACACCTATCAAAAAAACGCTGGATAATTGCAGTAATATTCTGGAAAATGCCAAAGAAGAAACCGATGACATAAAACAATTCAAAGATAAGATAGAAGCATTCAAAGTATTTCTTACGCTGTTCAACGATTTTGCCGAAGCCGTTCTGCCCTACATAAGCGATAAAAATGTAGATCAAATTAAAGGGATTGTTCAAATGGCAACCATGCACAAGCAGCAGATGGATATAGAAGAAAACCGTCTACAGGAATCAGACGTTAAATGAGCGAGGGTAAAACAGACAAGCAGATTCTCGGCAAAAAAGGAGAAGATGCCGCTGCGAAATTTCTCGAGGAAAAAGGCATAACCATCCTCGAAAGAAACTACCATTTTGAGCAGGCAGAAGTAGATATTGTTGCCTATAACGGCAAGCAAATCATATTTGTAGAAGTTAAAACCCGAACAAACACCTATTTTGGAGAGCCCGAAGACGCGGTAACACTAAAGAAGAAAAAGTCGCTCTACAAGGTGGCCGAAGCATGGCTTTACGAAAGAAAAATGGATGGTGCACCCGTCCGTTTCGATATCATTTCCATTGTAATGCCACCCGGCAAAGAGCCTGTCATCAAACATTTCGAAGCAGCCTTCTGGCATTTGTAGGGTTTATTATTTAGTATCATTCCTATAAAAGCTTCCTCATCCTGCCACGTTCCGAGTATCGGGAGCGGAGCTGTAGTATTGGATGGGGTGTATATCTACCGCCTCGAAAGTGCCGGAATGGCATTGACAAGGTAGATGATATTTGTAAAGTAGTAGCTTCGGGATAGAACGCTGATGTGACCGATTGGGTGGGTTGGCGCTGATGAGTGTATAAATGTGTGAATAATCCGGGTTAAATCTGTTTGTCTTAATTGCTTATCTTAACACTCGATTTTTATCCATCAGAACTTCTCAATAATTTCTTTTGGATAACGTATCCTACAAAAAAATTGCAATGAGTGAGAAAAGAGATTTAAAAAATATCCGTGCTGAACTTGATAAAATTGATCAGGGAATTCTGGATTTTCTGGCACAGAGGCAAGCTGTAATTAATGAAACGGCTGGCATCAAAAAAGATAAAAAAGCGGCTTTGCGTGATCCGTCGCGGGAGCATGAAATACTTACCCGCATTGGTCAGCGAGCCCAAAACTCCGGACTTGACCGATATTTTGCCATGGAGTTATTCAGGCAAATTATTGAGCATTCCGTGCGTTTCCAGACCGATTTTTTATTAGACCATCATAATCTGAGAAACCGCGAGAGCATGCTCAAAGTCGGTTATCAGGGTACGGATGGCGCTTACAGTCAGCAAGCCGTAATGTCGCATTTCAGCTCCCGCGCAAATGACCTTGAAACCTTCGGATTCGAAACATTCCGTGAAGTGGTGGAAGCCGTTGAGGCAGATGAACTCGATTACGGTGTGCTTCCCATAGAAAACACCACTGCCGGTTCTATTAACGATACCTACGACTTACTTAACCGCGGGAATCTTTCCATTGTGGGCGAGGAAGTGGTGCAGGTTCAGCACTGTCTTGTGGCGCTTGGGGATGTTCCCATAGAAAACATACGGCGCATTTTATCGCATCCGCAGGCTATTGCACAGTGTATGAACTATCTCTCGAAATTGCGCCACTGCAAAGTCGAAACTTACCTTGATACCGCCATGGCTGCCAGAAAAGTGATGGAGGATGCCGATTTGTCACAAGCTGCAATTTCCAGCCGTGCGGCAGCTCAGCTTTATGGATTGACGATTCTGCGCGAGGGCATTGCCAATCAAAAAGAAAATTTCACTCGTTTTGTTGTGGTGGGAAGAGAACCCATTGTGGTCGACAGTCAAATCCCCAGTAAAACATCCATCATTATTACAGCGGCGCATCGCAAAGGCGCGTTGGCAAGCTGTCTTAACGTATTGAATGAGCATAATTTAAACCTCACAAAGCTGGAATCAAGGCCGCAACCCGGTACTCCATGGGAGTATTTGTTCTACATTGATTTCGATGGAAATATCAATGAGCCGGGAGTGAAAGATGCACTTGCAAAGCTTAAAGAGTTTACGGGCTTTATGAAGGTTTTAGGCTCGTATCCCGGCAGAGTGTCCTGATTTTATTTAGGGATAATATTTGTCGCCATATCTATACCTAAAAATGAATTGGTACGTTTTTTGTTGTACCTTTGAGGGAAATGCAACACTACACCATTTTTAAAAATTAACTTAACAGAAAAACTACTTATATGTTCAGAATAGGACTTTTCCTTTTAACGAATATCGCCATTATAATTGTGGCGGGTTTTGTAATGAGCCTGCTTGGGGTTGGCTCCATGCTTGATGAAAGCGGAACCGGCCTCGATTTAACCAACCTGCTCATTATCTGTTTTATTTTTGGTATGACGGGCTCTATTATCTCACTTTTGATATCCAAGTCTATAGCAAAATGGTCTACCAAAACACAAATTATCGACAGTCCGCGCAACGGAACCGAACGTTGGTTAATGGACGAAGTTCGTGAAATGTCCATGCGTGCAGGTATCGATATGCCGGAAGTGGGGATTTTCCCGATGTCGCAGGCCAATGCGTTCGCTACCGGATGGAACCGGAATAAAGCGCTCGTTGCCATCAGCTCCGGAATGCTTGAGCGTTACTCTAAAGAAGAAATTAAGGCCGTTATGGGCCACGAAATCGGCCATGTTGCAAATGGTGATATGATTACTTTGGCGCTCATACAGGGCGTGATTAACACGTTCGTTATGTTCTTCGCCCGTATTATCGGGTTTGCAGTTGACCGCGCTGTTTTCAAAACCGAGCGTGGCGTTGGACCTGCATTCTACATTGTGACCATTGTCGCGCAAATTGTATTGGCAATTCTTGCTTCTATCATTGTGATGTGGTTCTCGCGTTATCGTGAATTCAAAGCCGATATTGCAGGCGCGGAACTTGGCAGCAGGAACGGAATGATCAGCGCATTACGCCGCCTGAAAGCTGAATCCGGTATTCCTGACCAAATGCCCGAATCTATGAATGCTTTTGGAATTAATTCCGGCAAAAGATCAGGCATTAAGGCGCTGTTTATGAGCCATCCGCCACTTGATCAGCGTATCAAGGCGCTTCAGGAAGCGCAGATTTAGCAGTACGTTCAGTGCGTACTCGCTGCTGTGTTCGATTTCGAACTTTTTAGCCAATTCCAACCTTCTAACCCTAATTAACTTTGGGAGATTTCCCGGGTATGATTAGCCTGAATAAAAATCGAAAACTAACCGTCATCTTTTAAAATCCCCCTAGAAATCTACCCTCGAAATGACAAAGGAATGGCTTTTATTTTTTCGCTAACAATTCAGGCTATTTCACCTCGGTGCAACTCCAAAACGCTCAACATAGTTGCGCTTGAACGTTTCGGCTGATTTGTAGCCGATTTTATAAGCCAACTCATTTAGCCGAATATCGGGTGAGCGCTCTGCGAGTCTGGCGGCATACTGAAGGCGGACTTCCCGGATAAAGGCGGCGGGTGTCATTCCGGAATCTTTTTCAATTTTTCGAAAGAAATTGCGTTCACTCATCGCAAAGGCTTTGGCCAGGAATGAAGAAGTCAAGCGGGAGTCGTCAATATGCTCCAAAATGTAGTTTTTTACATTCTCGGATAAAGATTTCTCTTCGGGTATTTCATCTTCTGAAAGTTCAACCATAAACGACTGCCGACGCTTATAAAACCGCATCAGGTTTTCGATCTTCAGTTTCAGTTCTGATGGATTGAACGGTTTTGTGATGTAATCAATAATTCCGACCCGAAGCAGGTTAAGCCGCTCATCTACATTGTCTTTTGCGGATAGCACCACAATGGGAATCGTAGATAATTTAGGGTCTGATGCCATGCGCTGAATAAGCGTCTCGCCTGTCATTTCCGGCATCATCAAATCCGTGACTACAACATCAACCGTATTCTTCTGTAGCCAGGCCAAAGCTTCCAATCCGTTTTTACAGGAATGAACAGAGCCAATATCGCTCAACAAACCTTTCACATAAGCATTCATATCCGGATTATCCTCCACCAACAATAAACGTACGTTTCCGATTGGTACGGTTTCATGTGTAGTCGGAGTACGTATTTCAGCTTGATGACTCGCGGATTTTTCCCATCCATTTACCGGGTTAATAGCCAGTTCAGAGTCAAGCGGTAAGGATAGTCTGAAACATGCGCCTTTCGTCTCGCCTTCAGCGACCACTAATTCGCCATCATGTAAACGAGCCAGAGATCTGCTTAACTCCAGACCTATGCCGAGCCCTTCAACATACGGTTTATCAGGCGTTTTTATACGGTGGAAGCGTTCAAAGATTACTTCCCGATCTGAAATCGGAACGCCATCGCCTTCATCCTTTATATCAATTTCAATTACATTTTCATCTTTATTAACCCTTGTTTCAAAAGTAATCCGGCTATATTCAGGACCATATTTTGAGGCATTAATGAGCACATTAGAAAGAATGGTGCTAATTTTTTCACCATCAACGTGTACAATAATGTTAACTGTTTTGCTGATAAAATCAATGCTTTGATGCCTCAGAGCGATGAACGAGGTGTTCATATCCACCACGTTTTGAATGAGATCATCTAACCGATAATGTTTTTTTTGAAGGGATAAAGTTCCTTTGTCTGATTTCGATAAATCCAGAATTTGATTTACCAGAATAGCCAAACGCCTGGCATTCCGCAGAATCAGACTTGAATCTTCTTTGGGAATTCTGATAACCTTGTCATTATCACTTTGAGCTGTTGCTTTTTGAAGTAACCCTTCCAAAATGGTTGTTGGCGTTCTTAATTCGTGGGATACATTCAGAAAAAAGCGCGATTTGAATTCATCTTTTTCCCTCAGTTCTTTTGTTCGTTCAATGACTTTCTGCTCCATCTTCTCAAAAATATCTACAAAATCGAGGGCAATGGTAATGGTAAATGAAATCGGTACCCCCATATAAACCATTATGGTGGAGATGTAGTAAATAAAGTCACTTTCCACAAAAAACAACTGATAGACAATAGCATACATAAATGTGCCCAGAAGCATCACCATAAATCCGGAAAACATCAAAACTACCCGCACACCGCGATTTTCCTTGCGGGCTTCCCGCAGCAGGTATATTGCAAAGGCAAGATTCAAAATGGCCAAAATGGGGTGCACTATCATAATTAAATCATACCAAAAAAGAATGGCATACACGGAAAGCACTAAATACACGCCAAAAAACACAAGCAAACTTTTCTTCGGCAAGGGAAGCCTGTAATAGGTTCCGATGGTGAAAATGATATTATAAAAAACGAACAGAAAAAGAATCACATGACCTAATTGCCGAACGGGAAGCATGGCAATTGACCATCCAAATGTAGAATCACCCATTTGGGTTATGGCATGAAGTAGCAAAAATACACTCGTCCAAAATGCGTAATAGTAATACTTATCGACCGATTTAATAGATAAATACAGATTTGATAAGGATAGCAGAAATAAAACAAAACCAACTGCCCCAAGAATGAATGTCCGATTCTGTTCTCCTTTTTGATAGCTTGCAAAACGCTGTGGATTGGTAAAAGCAGGTCTTAGATAAATCCCTGGGAAAGATCTAATCGTGTATAAAAAATCAGGTACTTTATGATAGGAAAACTCAATGAGCAAATAATTTACTCCATCACGTATAGTAGCAGGTGCGTTGGGGAGCGGTAACAAGGAGCTTGGTTTTTCATCAGATTTAAGTCGAGATGGTTCTCCATCATTAAAAACCAAAGTGCCGTTTAACCAGACTCTGATGGCGGCATATCCTATATTCCGTACTAACCAACCTCTTTTGCTTAGTGTACTGTCTGCTTCAAATGCTAACTCAGCCCAGCCGTATTGCTGATTTCCCATAACCGTTCGTAACGTATCGAGATGAAGCGATTGAACATGAACTCTATTTTTAAGATTTAGGCCATCGGTTATTTGATCAGGTGCATCTGCTGATATCTGCCAGCCATCAGCATCAAAAATAAGAATGCTTCCAACTCTGTTTATGATTGGTGATTGGTCGTTTATAACCGTTTGCGAAAAAGCATTAGATGACAGTAAAATAAGTATGATACATAAAACCCAGCCGGACATTAAAACAATATACCGGCTCAGCGTTTGCTCATCACAAGTGTTTAGTGAAATCAAAGCTTTTTATATTTAATCAGAATTAACTTTTCCAAATAGCAGGCACTAAAGCGGAGAGACATCGCTTCGTGTGCCTGCATCTGGAAAATGTAATGATTTTCTATTTTACTAATGTCATTTTTCTGGTGAGCACGGTCGCGCCGGCTCTTAATCGATAGATGTACACCCCGCTTGAGAGGTTCGCAGCATCGAAGGTAACGTTGTGAGTTCCGGCTGTCTGAGTTGCATTCACCAGAGTCGCCACTCTCTGACCCTGAATGTTAAAGACATCAAGACGCACATTCACGGACTCGGGCAGATCATAACTGAGTTGCGTGGTCGGGTTGAATGGGTTAGGATAATTTTGCCGGAGTGCAAACTCAGATGGGATTTCTGCGGGAGGTACAGATGTTGCTTCTCCGTAAATCAACATGACGTTGAAACGGTTCTCAGCATCTTGAATAGTAGTTTGAGAAGCAAAAAAGGATACTTCAGTTTCACCGTCAATTTCTCTGATTGTACCGGTTTGTGTATCGACGAGTCTCGCATGAACACCATCGGGCAAATGAAGTTCAGAAATCACCAAATTATGAACGCCTCCTGAAGTTGTAGCTGTGTATAGCGGAATTGTTATTTGATGCGCTTCCTGAAGACTTGAAAGACCGATACCATTTACGATCATTCTTGTATTTTCGGATGTCGAGTAAACCAAACTATATGAATTACTAAACGGTGCGAGTAATTTAGCGCCACGAGCTTCCCCGCCTTCATGGAGTGCTATGAGTGTTTCACCACTGTGTTGTTCTCCATTCAAATTCACACGAATGAGATAATTCTCTTCATCGCTCATAAATGAGGTTCCCGTTTCTTTGGCTTCCGAGTTAACACTTAATTCAGGAGTAACACCATTTGTTTGAACAAAAAACGCCTGATTGCTGGCTATTATACCATCACTTGCAATACCTGTTCCACCGGAGCCAATGGTATAAGCTGAAAAAGTACCGTCATTTTGAATTACCCAAAAGGAGCCCTCTACATTATTTCGAGTCCACGCTTCATGATCCCAATTTAAAGCAGAAAGATATGGATTGACCAAAAGATTAAATCCTCCAAGTTGCTCTGCTGCTACAATATTATCAGTAAAAGTAACCGGGAATGATACGGTTGATTCATCATTTTCATACACATTAAATGATCCGGTAGCACTAAGCACTTTTGGCCACGATCCTTCAATCCCGAATACATCATCGGTGTAGATGTAGGAAAAATAGCCTCTGCCGGCACTCATGTTAGCATTAAAATTATCAACGGCAGTCCAACCACCGGAATCAAATTCATCGGCACGTTCATAGGTTTCGTCATAGTACCAAACATTTGGATTTCCGGATTCTGTATTTGCACCCGTTCCACCTTGAGTCCAAACATTGCTGAATAACCCCGCTGCGGTTCCGCCTGTAAATGAGGTTTGTACAGGTGAGCCAAGACCAAAATAAGCTCCTGAACCGGCAACAGCATCAGAATCAAGCCAGCGTTCAATGGTTATATTGCCGGTGATTGTACCTGTTCCGATACCGGAAACGCGAGCTGTTTCATCAAAGGCAGTAGAAGCCAGAACAAGGCTGCCATTGTTTATGAGTTCTCCGCTTCTTAGTATCAATTCGTCTTCAACAATAAAAACAGTACCATCCGTAATTTCTACAGAACCGCCAGTTTTATCGACTTCCATCCCAAAGCTTCTCATCACATTGCCATTACCTGTTAGTGTTTGAACAGCTTCACCGGCAAATACAAATGTATAATGAACATTATTGCGAGCAACCGGCATATTTACCGAGCCACTAAGGGTTAAGTTACCTCTGATCGTCATAAATCCAATCGAACTCAAAACGGGATTGATGTCTTCAAAAATTAAATTCCCATACACCCAATTTGGAATGGCATTTGCAGCTCCCGTAAAGGTTACGGTTGAGTTATCATCAATTTCATCGAGAGTAGGCTGCGTTTCGTGTGCAAGGGTGAGTGATCCGCCTGATGCCACATCTACCGTAGCAACAAGACCAGCTTGAAGGATTAAAGTCGTACCACTGCTGACTACAACTTTCGAATCGACTCCGGAAACCTCCCAGGCTGCTGAAAGTGTAACGGTTGGGGTGTTATCAACCACAAAAACCTGATTGTCGGTTGTGAAATTGGCGGGATTATCGCCACTTCCATCCGTATTGACGCCCCAGTTGGCTGTGTCGGTCAGGTTGCCGGTACCACTGTAGTAATAGGTAGTAGCACCATCTCCTGAACCCATTACACCAATGAATACCAGGCGGTTACCATCTGACTTGCCGGGATTTGCTTCTAATGTAATACCATCGAGTGTTAGCGTGCCGTCAAAGTCACCGACCATAACTACACCACCTTCATTTTGGCTGGTATAAGCGATAAAGAGCGGGCATGTTCCAAAAGGACGGGTTGGATCAGGGTTATCCAAATCATTGATCAAATCAGTACTCTCTGCGCCGGATCCATCTACATTTTTTGCCCACAGAAAATTGCCATCCTTATCGTATTTAGCCATGAACATATTCAGTTCAGAGTCTGTTGTCAGGATTACGGGAGTATCAGATTCCGAATCAAAAACGACATATTCCCAATACCTTCCGAGGACAATGATATCTTCATTATCATCAAGTATGATTGCATTTACACCGGCAACAGTCCCAGAAGCTCCGAATTGTTGTACCCAAAGAACATCACCGGCATCATCGTATTTCGCTAAAAATCCATCCGTATCGCCCGCGGAAGTTACGATAATATCGTCACCAACTTCCGATTCAAATAAGACTTCTCCGTCAAAAAAGCCTGCCACAAAAATATTACCATCAGATGAAGTTGCAATCGAAGAACCGATAATTTCATCACCGGCACCCATAAAGTAAGCAAAGGTCCAGTCTCCATCATCAACATCGAAATCCATAAAAAAAGTGTCTTGATTGCCTGTGTCATTATCCCAAAAGACTTCACCACCGGGCAAATACATGCGACCTTCCCCCACTACACCGAGTACATTTAAATAGCCATTGGCATCTATGGTGATTGCCTTGGCATAGTCTCTGTTTGGCGTACCAAACACTTGCATCCAATAGGTTCCTTCACCATCATCATAAAGAGAGGCAATAAAAAAGTCGGACTCTCCCTGAACGACTATTCCAGTTTCATCAAAAAGATTTGTTCCTGAAAAACTACCGACAACATGGGGGTCTCCAGAATCATCAATAATAATATCATTAACAGAATTAACCCCAACGGCCAAACTGTTTACAAGACCGGGACTTCCGCTTTCTCCGCCTGTCGCCCATAAGAAATTTCCGCTGCCATCGTATTTCACTACGAACAATTCCAAATTAATCTCATTGTTTAATTCATCTCTGCCGTCGTGCAGGTAACCGACCTCATCACCGAATTCATTCACAAAAGTAAGCTCTTTTACAAATGAGCCGCCGGCATAAACATTCCCTTCATTATCAACAGCTAAAGCAAGACCGCCATCAAGTGAAAATTCATCAAGCACGTCAGAGCTTCCGTGTGCAACACGAAACCATAATACATTCCCAAGAGGATCGAGTTTTGCAAGAAAGAAATCATAACCACCGGTACTTTCCAGCG
>SLDG01000272.1 GCA_007125355.1 Balneolales bacterium
ATACCTCAAACTCAACCCAACATCGGCAGAAACTGTCAGACGGTATCATAGTACCAAGGTCAGCACCTGCTTCGATGTTAGGTTAGTACGACTTTTTGTATAAAACAAACATATAAGGTCTTTTTAGACAGCACACCCTTGACAAATCACTAATCAGTGCCGACCTGGGAGATTTCTCGGGTATACTTAGCCTGAACTTGAGTTTATGCTTAGATCGCGACTATAAATCATGGCACCAATCTACCCTCGAAATGACAAGATTAAAATTATTCAATTCCTGCCTGCCGGCGCAGTCAGGCAGGTTCAATTTTCAATGTTCAATCCCCTAAACCTCAACCTTAACCTTAATTACATTCGGACAGATTTTAGTTAATACGTATATTCTTGCGTCCGGCTTATAAATAATTGATTCGATGAAGAGGGATTATTCCTCAACACTAATACCGGGCATACATTACTATTTGAACAAACTTGTTGAATTTATGTCTCAAAACGCTGAAAATCATTATAAGCAAATTCAGAAACTGGAAGCTGTTATCTCAAAAATAAAAAAAGGCGGCGGTGATAAGCGCATAGAAAAGGAACACAGTAAAGGGAAATTCACGGCACGTGAAAGAGTGGAGAAACTATGCGATAAAGGAACCTCTTTTTATGAAATCGGGCTTTGGGCCGGTTATGAAATGTATGAAGATGCTGGGGGATGTCCTGCCGCGGGGGTTATCGTGGGAATCGGGACCATTTCCGGCCGCCAATGTATGATTGTAGCTAATGATGCCACAGTTAAAGCAGGTGCATGGTTCCCCATAACCTGTAAAAAAAACCTGCGAGCGCAGGAGATAGCCATGGAAAATCATCTTCCATTGGTTTATTTGGTCGATTCTGCCGGAGTTTATCTCCCAATGCAAGATGAAATATTCCCCGATAAAGAGCACTTTGGCCGTATTTTCCGAAATAATGCTAAAATCAGCGCTTTGGGAATCCCACAAATCGCGGCAATTATGGGAAGCTGTGTAGCCGGTGGCGCATATCTGCCAATTATGAGCGATGAAGCACTTATTGTGGATGGTACGGGAAGTGTGTTTCTCGCCGGAAGTTATCTTGTAAAAGCTGCAATTGGTGAAGATGTAGACAACGAAACCCTTGGTGGTGCTACAACGCACACAGAAATCAGCGGTGTTACCGATTACAAAATGCCCGATGATGAAACCTGCCTGAATACCATCCGGGATTTGGTCGGAAAACTTGGTCCAACAGAAAAAGCGAAGTTCAACAGAATAGAAGCTAAAAGGCCGGCCAGAAAATCTGAAGAAATCTATGACATTTTACCCGTTGACAGGAATCGTCCCTATGACATGATGCAAGTACTCGAATGCATTATTGATGAGGGAAGCTTTACAGAGTTTAAAAAAGGATACGGTCAAACGCTGATTACAGGATATGCCCGCATTGATGGATGGAGTATTGGTATCGTAGCCAATCAGCGGAAAGTGGTGCGGTCAAAATCCGGAGAAATGCAAATTGGGGGAGTTATTTACTCCGACACTGCCGATAAAGGAGCACGATTTATTTTGAATTGCAACCAAAAGAAAATCCCCATTTTGTTTATGCATGATGTTACCGGTTTTATGGTCGGCAAGCGAAGCGAACATGGCGGAATCATTAAAGATGGTGCTAAAATGGTAAATGCGGTCAGCAATTCTGTAGTACCAAAATTTTCTGTCGTAGTTGGCAACAGTTATGGTGCAGGCAATTATGCCATGTGCGGTAAAGCTTACGATCCACGATTTATCTACGCGTGGCCATCTGCAAAAATTGCCGTAATGGGCGGTGCACAAGCTGCAAAAACGCTCATGCAGATTGAAGTATCGGCTATGGAGAGAAAAGGAACAAAACTTTCGGAGGAAGAAAAAGCCGCATTTTTGAAGAAAATTACTGAAAAATATGAATCCCAAACTACAGTTGAATATGCTGCAGCCCGTTTGTGGGTAGATGAAATCATAAAACCGGAAGAAACGCGCGCGCGCATTTCGAAAGCTATTGAAGCTGCAAATCATAACCCTAATATTCCTGAATTTAAAACCGGGGTTATTCAAACCTGATACTAAGCCAAATTATTCACGAGAAAATATTTGATTTGAAATTATGACTGATCTCGATATTGCTCAAAAAACAGAAATGAAACCTATTCGGGAAATCGCTGCATCCCTGAACATCCCCGAAGAAGAACTCATCTTGTATGGAAATTACAAAGCCAAAATTCAGCTTAAGTACATCGACAAGGAAAAAGCCAAGAGAAGCAATTTAATTTTGGTTTCAGCGATTTCACCAACTCCGGCAGGAGAGGGAAAAACCACAGTTTCTATCGGATTGGCTCAAGCGCTGAACAGAATGGGTAAAAAATGTATTCCTGTGTTAAGAGAGCCATCACTTGGTCCGGTTTTTGGGATAAAAGGTGGCGCAACTGGTGGTGGGTACTCACAGGTTTTGCCTATGGAAGATATCAACCTGCATTTTACGGGCGATTTTTCGGCGATTGAAAAAGCACATAATCTCCTTTCGGCAATAATTGCGAACAAACTCCAACACAGAATAGGAGAGCCTGATATTGATCCGCGTACCGTTTTATGGAAACGGGTAATGGATATGAACGACCGTGCACTTCGGAGAATAGTTACAGGTTTGGGAGGTATGGCGTACGGCATCCCTCGTGAGACCGGATTTGATATTACAGCTGCATCTGAAATAATGGCTATTCTGTGCCTGGCCGAAAACCTCGAAGACCTGAAACGAAGGCTGGGGAATATTTTTGTGGGATTTACTTACGACGGTGAACCGGTTTATGCCAAAGATTTGAAAGTTACCGGTGCTATGGCTGCTTTATTGAAAGATGCGTTGCGTCCGAATTTGGTACAAACGATAGAGGGAACTCCCGCAATAATTCATGGCGGGCCTTTTGCAAACATTGCACAGGGAACAAATTCCGTAATCGCCACAAGAATGGCGATGTCATTATCAGATTATGTAGTAACCGAGGCCGGTTTTGGTTTTGATCTGGGAGCGGAAAAATTCTTTGACATAAAATGCCGTTCAGCTGAAATTTCTCCTCGTGCGGTCGTTTTGGTTGCTACAATCCGCGCTTTAAAATATCATGGCGGTGTTCCACTCAATGAACTAAATAAACCATCTCCGGAAAGTGTTCGAAAAGGGTTACCCAATCTTGAAAAACACCTCGAAAACATCTATCACTTTGGTGTGCCGGCAGTTGTGGCCATAAATCGTTTCCCCGGTGATACTGATGAAGAGATACAAGCTGTGAATGTGCATTGCAAATGCGGAGATATTAAAGTTTTCGAAACCGATGTGTGGGGGAAAGGCGGTGGAGGAGCGCTTAAACTTGCTGATGCTGTTTCAAATCTGGCAGAATCAAACAATAAGAACTTTACTCCATTGTATGAACTGAATTCTTCAGTTGAGGATAAAATCAGTACAGTATCCCGGAAAATTTACGGTGCGAAAGCCATCGATTATTCTATTCAAGCTAAAAGAGACCTCGAAAAAATTAAAAAGCTTGGGTTAACTGATTTGCCAATTTGTATTGCAAAAACTCAGAAATCACTTAGTGATGATCCAAAACTATTGGGACGTCCGAAAGATTTTGTGGTTACCATCAGAGAGATAGAAATAGCCTCGGGTGCAGGATTTCTAATCCCTATTACTGGAGATATTATGAGGATGCCCGGTTTGCCGCGTACTCCGGCAGCCGAGAAAATCGACATTGATATTGATGGGAATATTTCCGGCTTGTTCTGATAATCAGCGGTACGCGTGCACGGATTCAATTTCAAGCTGGAATGAACCTTCCTGACCATCGCGAATCATAAAACTGATTTCAGCAATTGCTGTAAGATCAAGAGGATCAACATTTCGGAGCGATCGCCCTCGAAAGACGGGATTGAAATGAATGAATGGTAGTTTGACTTCTGTCCATTCGCCAGACGTTGTTTGAAATCTATGTTCGTAAGAATGAGCGGTCAGTCTATTATTTACGGCAGACTTCAGACGTAAGTAATACGTTTTACCGTCTCCTTTAACCCGTACACGCAGGCCACTGAATTCAGATAAATTGTTAGGCTGTATAGTCCGTACTGAAGCAAATCCACCATTGTTTCTAAGCGAAACAGTCCCGGTAAAAAGAGCATTACCTGTATCGGTTCGAATAATAGTACTTTGGGATAGTCCACCCATTACACCATCATTCACAATTTGCCAACTTCCTCCAGCATTACCTTCAAAGTGTAGTAATAGCTTGTCGTCGGGTTGATTCATTAAAATACCTGATAAGAGAATTAAAATGAGTGATATCATACGGATTGCAATTTATTTGCTAACAGTAACCGTATTCAAAGGTGGAAAGGTTCCTATTGGGTTAAGGATTCCTCTTAAGATGAATGTGTGACTCCAACTTTCCTATAGATTAATTCATTTTTAAGCAAATTAGTAAATAAAAAAGCGTTGTAATCCCAATGTTTACAACGCTTTATATATGCGGAGAGGGAGGGATTCGAACCCTCGGTACCCTTTTGGGGCACACTCGCTTTCCAGGCGAGCCCGTTCGACCGCTCCGGCACCTCTCCCGGCCTGAATTCGAAAGGCTGTAAAGATACACCGAAACCATACTTAATACAAGAACTAATGAGATTAAGGTTGAGATGGAGCTGAAAGTTGGAAGCTCAAAGCCAAAACTTGAATTTTCGAGGTTAGACAGCTGCTATATTTTATAAATCTGCCATAAACATTCAAATTGTAAATAGGCATAGCAAACCCGAGAAAACTCTCAAACTATTCCTTAACTCATAACTCAAAAAAAATCCATAAAAACATTCGATATAAACAGATATTTAATTATTTTTGCGATATGAGTGAACTAAGACAAATAGATGAGAAATATCATTTTAAGACCTACAAAAGGTACCCTATAACACTTGTAAAGGGTGAAGGAAGCCGCGTATGGGATGACACCGGCAAAGAATATGTTGATGCCCTTGCAGGTATTGCGGTTAATAATACCGGTCATTGTCACCCTATGGTGGTTGAGGCAATCCAAAAACAAGCGGGGCATTTAATGCACGTCTCCAATTTCGTGACTACAGAGCCACAGGTTATGCTCACAAAGCGACTTGTAGAAATGAGTAATCATGATCGCGTATTTTTCTGTAATAGCGGTACAGAAGCGATGGAAGGCGCGCTTAAGATTGTAAGGCGATATGCTAATAAACACGATAAAAAAGGCCCGATTGTTAGTATGTCAGGCGCTTTTCACGGCCGTACCCTCGGGGCGTTGGCAATGGGGCAGCCAAAATATCAGGAGGGCTTCGGACAAATGCTTCCGGGATTCATTCAAGTACCGTTTAATGATATCAAAGCCGTAGAAGCTGTTGCTGATGATGGCTTAGCCGCTGTTTTTATAGAACCTATACAGGGTGAAGGCGGAGTAAACGTTGCAGACAAAAAATACATGAATGATTTGCGCGCTCTTTGTCATGAATACAAGGCATTGCTGGTATTTGATGAAGTTCAATGCGGTATTGGGCGCATGGGTACTTTTTTCGCATATGAGTATTTTGATGTAATCCCCGATATAGTTGCTATAGCCAAAGGACTTGGTGGCGGTTTCCCTGTTGGCGCCGTGCTGGCACTTGAAGAAGCCGCTGCCGTTATAGAATACGGAAAACACGGCACTACTTTTGGGGGAAATCCACTTGCCTGTGCCGCCACATTAGCTACGATTGAAGCCATTCAGAGTGAAAAAATGCTAAAGCAGGCCAAAGAAAAGGGAGAGTGGTTGCGTGAACGTATCCGTATGGAAATGCCCGGGGAGACCGGAATCGAGGAAGTTCGAGGTGTCGGCTTGATGAACGGTGTGCAGCTGAACTTTAATGGAGCAGGTGTAGCCCTCAGAATGCTTGAAAAAGGAGTTATCGCTAATGTGACGGCATCAAATGTGGTGCGACTTGTTCCTCCTTTAAACATTTCTTACGAAGATTTAGAGATTATTGTCGATGCAATGATAGAAAGTATCGCAGAGGAAAAACTGGCTCAGGAAAAAGTTAAAGAGGCCTGACCTATTAATTTGATTTCCAATAGTTTTTACAAAGAGTGAGTTATTGCTCTTCTTTCCATTTCGAACCATCTTCGAAATACTCTTTTTTCCAGATAGGTACGGTTTTTTTCAGGGTTGAAATGAGCTCTTCGGTGGCTTTGATGGCATCTTTTCTATGAGCCGAGCTTATTGCCGTTACCAAAGAGACCGTACCAACCGGAGCACTGCCTGTTTTGTGAAAAACCGCAATGCCACCAAGTGGATATTTTCTCAAAAGAGAATCACAAAGTTTTACTAATTCTTGCAAGGCCATTTCGTCGTAACTATCGTAAAAGAGAGCCTTTACCGTTTTTCCATCGTGGTGATTTCTGGTAATGCCTTCAAACACATTTACAGCTCCACAAAAATCCCGTCTGACAAATCCCGCAGCATCCTGAAGGGATGGGATGTCATCCCCTATAATAACCCAAATTTGTTCACTTTTACGAGTCTTCATCTTTATTGGGACTCACGCTTGCAAGGGCTGTTACACATGCTGTATTCACAATATCCTCCCAGCTGCACCCTCTCGATAAATCATTCATTGGCATGTTTAACCCCTGAATGATTGGCCCGATAGCTGTGGCTCCACCTATTCGCTCTGTTATCTTGTAAGAAATATTGCCCGCATCAATATTGGGAAAAATAAACACATTGGCTTTTCCCGCAACAGGAGAATCAGGCGCTTTTTTTCTGCCGATTTCTTCGACGTATGCTGCATCGAATTGTAACTCACCATCGATGTCAAGATCCGGACGCTGTTGTTTTACCAATGCAAGTGCTTCGGTAATCAATTCAACACGTTCATGTGTGGCACTTCCTTTTGTGGAAAAAGAAAGCATGGCTGTAACAGGTTTTACGCCGGTAATGGCTGCATGTGTTTCTGACGAATCGATTGCTATACCGGCAAGCTGTATGGCATTAGGGTAGGGGACTACCGCACAATCGCCATAGCTGAAGACAGCACCGTCTCTTCCTTCAAAAAGAAAAATGCTGGATACAATGCTACTGTCTTTTTTCAGTCCAATGGCCTGAATTGCTGCTCTAAGGACATCACCGGTTGTATTCACTGCTCCGGCAACACAGCCGTTTGCAAATCCCCGGTCGACTAAAGCTGCCGCGTAGAATAAAGGCTGCTTCTCAAGTATGCTTTGGGCTTGTTCCTGAGAAAGGCCCTTATGCGCTCTTTTTTTATGCAATGCTTCAGAAAGCTCGAATGTATTATCATCATTCTTGAATTCCCTGCATTCAATATCATTTGAAAATGGCAGGGAAGAGGCTTCCATTTTTGCCTTAATTTCAGGTTCACTACCAACAAGAATTACCTTGCAGATTTTATTTACGGCCAAAAAACTTGCGGCTTTCAGCGTTCTGATATCATCCGATTCAGGTAAAACTATTGTTTTTTTTGCTTTAGCGGCGTTTTCTCTAAAGTTCTTAATCAAACTCATTTTTATAATATTAAATCCATGGGGATTGGGCGGATGCCTGAGCAATTTTTGCGGCATCTATGGCAATTACAAGTTCCTCGTTTGTAGGAACAACATAAACTTCAATTTTTGAATCATCTGAACTGATTTTTGTGATTTCACCCGGCTTAACCTGTTCATTTTTCTTTTCATCCAGCTTTATTCCCAGATAATCCAGATTTTCTACACTCTTACTTCTGATTAAGGCGGAATTTTCTCCTATTCCGGCAGTAAATAAAACAGCGTCACAGCCATTCATAACCGCCGTATATGAACCAATATGCTGTTTAATCTTATAGCAGAATACATCAATTGCTTGTTGGCATCGCCGGTCGCCGTTATCGGCTTCTGTGATTAAATCACGCATATCAGCAGCATAACCACTCAGCCCAAGGAGTCCGCTATGACGGTTTAACAATGCATGCAGGTTACTCAGCGGAAGCTCTTCTTTTTCTACAAGATAGAATAAGATGGAGGGGTCAATATCCCCACAACGAGTTCCCATTACAATACCTGAAAGAGGGGTGAACCCCATTGATGTTTCAACGGATTTTCCGCCATCAATGGCTGTGAGCGATGCTCCGTTACCAAGGTGACATGTAATGACCTTGGTGTCTTTCACCGGCTTGTCAATTAGCTTATAATACTGCCGGCTTACAAAGTAATGCGATGTTCCATGAAAACCGTACTTTCTGATTTTATATCTGCGGTAAAACCGGTTTGGAATTCCATATAAATACGCCCTTGCAGGTAAAGAATGATGGAATGCGGTGTCGAAAACAGCTACATGCGGAACATCAGGCAGATGTTGCTTGGCCGCCTGTATACCTTTAAGATTAGGGGGATTGTGCAAAGGTGCCAGATCAATAGCCTGCTCAATAGCTTCGAGTACTTTCTCGTCTATCAAAACGGAATCTTTGAACATTTCGCCCCCGTGCACAACTCTGTGTCCCACCGATTTGATATCCGATGGAGATTTTACGACCCCGCTCTCGGGATTCAGCAAAAATTGCATGATTTCCTGCAGCGCTTCAGAGTGATTTGTGATAGACTTGGTGTCTTTAATTTCTTTGGAATCGAATGGCTGATGCTTGATAATGGAAGTGACCGCGCCTATTCGTTCAATCATGCCTTTGCAAACATCCTGTTCGGTCTCTGTTTCAATTAAATTGTACTTTACGGATGAACTACCGCAATTAATGACTAATACTAACATGCTAATAATTTCTTAAAAAATGTGGCTTGAAATGACTTTGAAATAATAATTTTGTGCGACTCAAATATATCCAATTTATAGCTGATTAAACAGGATTATTGGTAATGATTGGTATAAATTCAATGTTTTACACGAAGCCTCAAAACCTGTCCCGATATTTCGGGAGACTCTAAGTAGACGATGAAAAAGATTAATTAAACACCTTAGTGAACTTCGTGTTTATTGTGTCTTTGTGTTTGATTTTTCTCATTTTCATCCACCAATCGTAATCATACTGCGGTTTTTTCTTTTTGCTAAGTTAAACATCCCCGCATGCTGTGCTTTTTTTCTGTAGATGGAATTTCTTATTAATGGTTCAATATCGTAACCTTCCCGAAGTGGGGGTAGTAAATCGGTTTCATCGGGAGAAAAAAGGCAGTTTTTTATTTTTCCGGTAGATAAAAGCCTGATGCGATTACAGCTTCCACAAAAATGTTCGCTCATAGAACTGATGATTCCTATTTTGCCGTTAAAGCCGGGTATATGATAGTGTTTTGTAGTGTCATTTAAGGCATCAGTACCACGATTTAACTGGTATTCAGCCGTTATTATGTCTCTGATTTCTTGCGCTGATATCATCTTTCCATCACTCCATCGATTCCCGTCGAATGGCATAAACTCGATAAACCGAACTGTAACCGGTAAATCTCTGGCTAATTCAGCGAATTGTATAACTTCATCATCGTTTATCCCCCTCATTAAAACCATATTGATTTTAACGTTGAAGCCTTCCCGAATCAGTAGCATAATATTATCATACACCTTTTGAAATCCTTCACGTCTGGTGATAAGTACGAATTTTTCGGGGGATAACGTGTCGAGACTCACATTAATATTGAGCAATCCAACTTCTTTAAACAGATTGATGTATCGATCCACCAAAAATCCGTTAGTCGTCAATGCCAGCTCAATGGGACGCCTGCCCAATTCTTTAATTATTTTACCGACTTCCTTCCTCACAAGTGGTTCGCCACCCGTAAGCCTTATTTTATTTACTCCAAGCGAAATAAAAATATCGCACAACTCCAATAGCTCCTCGTATGTGCAAACAGCGTTCTTAGGGCTTAAGTCTATGCCTTCTTCGGGCATGCAATATCTGCATCGGAGGTTACAACGTTCTGTAAGCGACAACCTAAGGTAATTATGAACCCGGCCGTGCTTATCAATGAGAAGTTCTTTCTTCATCCTCCTGAAACCGGTGTAATAAAGGCCACTTCATCTCCATGGCACAAGGTTGTATTTTCAGGAGCGTATTCTTTGTTGATGGCTATACGCAAACTCGATTTATACTTTGATATATCAGGAAGTGATTCTGTAAGCGAATCCACTATGTTTTCTACTGTAATCCCACTGGGAAATTCCAGAGTTTCTTCACGCAAGCCACGTTTTTCTGCTAATACACTGAACCAGCAGACTTTAATTTCTATTTTTTCTCGGGGATCTGTTTCTGTGTTGTTCATGCATTTAATATGCAAAAGGAAATGCAGTCTGGCAAGTGATTAAATCGGATTAAAACGCATTTTTGATAAAAACCTCTGCACTAACTCCCGTTCTGCTTCCAAAAATGCCAATTCCACCTTCAACATTCCACAATACGTTTTCAATTTGTCCCGGCGAAAGTGTTGAACCGCCACCCTGAATATCGAATGTTCGTATGTAATCAAAGATATTCGTATCTACGGCATAAACAGATAATTCATTTGGGCCGAAATAAGCAATTCCAATCCAGGGATACTTAAGACTCAGGGTCCCGTCTTCATTGAGGTCGTAATTTCCTTCGTTCACAAGTCCGGAAGAAACTCGAATAAACTCACCTTCTTCGCCATCAACATTCTCCCAAAAAGGAGTGAGACTAAAGTTTTCGGGATCAAGTGACAAAGATGTTGCAACGTATACATTTTGTCGCCCTGGATAAAAACCCTGTTCCAAATCAAGCTTGAACTGAATTGGTCCCTGATAAACTAATGAGTCAGCATTGATTGAAACCAAGCCAAATTCGCCCGGTACAAATGTGGTGGCTCTGACTCGATCATCTGATTCTTCGAGATTGGTAACATCCAGTGCATATCTGCGGCCGGGCAAGACTATGATTGTGGTATCAGTGGGGACATAAATCCCAACTCTGTCAGACTCCTCAAAAGGAATTTCAAGTTCCGGCGTCCCATCCACAGTTAAAAGTGTAACTACAACATCTGCGCCCGAAATGGCGGCATCTTCGAAGATGTAAGGCTGATCGAATGGGAGTGTGGTAGATACTTTTAATTCAGGAAAAGGCTGATTCGCGGTTAGAAATGTTTCCACAACATACTGCTGAACGTATTTGTCCTGTGTGTAGGGATCACATCCAGTAAAAAAAACAACAAGTAAAATGAGTGAGATAAAATTTTTTTTCATGGTCACAGAGATTTAAAAATTCACAGTGTAACTAATAGATGGGACGATCGGCAGCATGAGTACATCGGTTCTCTGTGCCGGGTTTTCATCAAAATCGAATTGGTAGAACCACACATTACGGCGTGAGTACACGTTAATGAGCTGAAGTTGAAGTTCAGAGTCCCCGAGGCCAAAAAATGTGCTGTAGTACGTGAAGCCCACATCCAAACGATGGTAATCCGGCAGGCGGGATGCATTTACCCGGCCAACAATCAGTGGATTATCGGGCATGGTTCCAAAGGGATTTTCTACCTGTGTTCTGCCAAGCGGTTGCGTAAATGTTTGTCCGGTTGCGTAATTAAATACAGCGGTGAACATCCACCTGGTTGACAAATTGTAATTCATCACCACATTTATATCGTGAATTCTGTCATATTTCGGTGGGTAAAAACGGTTATCGTTAAACCCTTCGAACTTCCTGCGCGTAGTTCCCCAGGTGTAGCCGATAAAACCATTCAGCCTGCCGGAAGTTCTTTCCAGTAGGACTTCAACGCCGTAGGCAAAGCCCTCGCCGAATCTGAATAATTCAGAATATTCAAGGCCGGCTGTATCAGGGACCCTGGGGTCAAACTCGAATAATTTGCGCATGGTGCGGTAGAACAATTCCACTTCGAAATTGTATTGTCTGGTTGGAGTCCATTTTACACCGGCAAGAAATTGATCTCCATAAGCAGGAGGGACGCCGTCATCCGTCAAAAGCCAGGTGTCGAAGCCAGAGAAAGCTTCATTTGTGATAAGGGAAATAAACTGATAATACCTGCCTGCCGCTGTTTGCAACCTTAAATTTACCGTTGGCCTGTATTCAAGCTGAAATCGTGGTTCTATAGAGTGATGTGAACCGGAGGTGTAATAACTTGCCCGCACTCCAATATTAGTGATCCATTGATCTGTAATTCGCCAACGATTCTGTACATATCCCGTAACATATTGTGATTCAATTCTTGGGGATTGCGTTTCAAGCCCGTCAAAAGTATCAGATAGCTTAAGCAATAAATTCCCAACCCAAATACCTGATTTGAGCTCATGGCTACGGCCGGGTGTCCATTCTACATCTGCCTTTAATGAGAAGTCATTTACAGTGTTAGTTCTTTCGAAAACTGTGCCCCCGAATTCAAATACGGGGAAATTAAAATATCTCGACCCGGTTACGGTAACAGTTGAAAAAAGCTCACTGGAAATAATGCGTCTCCATGTGGCGCTACCGGTTAGATTACCATAGTTTAGATTTAAAACGAGGTCTTCGCTTGCGGGGAAAACAACATCGTCCATCCCTGAATACATAGAAAGGCTGAATCGATCACGATCTGAAGCATCTATGTTTATTTTCGCATTGAAATCATAGAAATAAAAACTGTCGGGGATGTTATCTACTGAACCTCTGAGTGCCCAAAGAACAGGCTCAAGCGTAGAACGTCTGAGTGCAAACATGTATGAACCACCATTAAACGGACCTTCGATGGATGCACGGGATGACAATAATCCAACGGAGACAATCCCCCTTCGCTCAACGCGGTTACCGTCTTTATTCCGGATGTCAATAACGGAACCGATGCGGCCACCATATTCAGCTGGAAATCCACCTTTAAAAACACGTACATCTCTGATGGCATCGGGGTTGAATGTAGAAAAGAATCCAAAAAAGTGTGAGGGGTTGTAAACGGTGGTGTTATCAAGTAGGATAAGAGTTTGATCCGGGCTGCCGCCTCTAATGTATAATCCTGATGAAAAATCTGAGGCTGCTTTAATACCGGGAAGCAGCTGAATGGAGCGAAACACATCTGCCTGAAGTACTGCCGGTACTTCTCGTATCAAACGTGTAGGAACTGTGCTTACCCCTATATTTTGCCTTTCTTCACGGTCAAACGTCTCGCCTGTTACGACCACATCTTCGAGTTCCAATCCTTCTTCAGTAAGTGCAACATCTATTCTCTTGTTTTCGCCACTTTCGAGCGTAATCTCTTTTCTGATTTCATTAAATCCTACGAATGTAAAGATAACAGTGTACGTACCGGGACTAATCCTTGAAATCGAGTAAAATCCGGAACTGTTGGTCGATGCACCAATACTTGTACCTTCGAGGACGACATTAGCACCCCAAATAGCTTCTCCGGTTCCGGCTTCTGAAACAGTTCCACTTACAGATGCTCTTTCCTGAGAAATTGAAACAGAAGGTAGTGCATAGATGAGAAATATTAAGAATGCAGATAACGTTATTTTTATTAAGAATGCCGTTTCACTTTTCATTGATAAAATTTAGTAAATACAATAGTTTGCACAATATTTTTAAGATATTTACACCATTGGTGTGCAATGGATTAGAGCAGTAATACAGGCAAAACAAACCAAATGTTACACCTTTTAGTTCAGAAATATAAGTTAATAGTGAACTTTTTTAGAAAGGTAACGTACCTCAAAATGTCGGAAAGCGAATATATAGGTTGATGTCAATTTGTACTTTTTCAATGAATTGACAAATCTACTTGTATAATATGAATGAAATGCTGATTATTTGATGTTCGATATTGTACTTAGAACTTATCTGTAATGAAAAGAAATCCCTCGAAAAATAAAATGTACTCAAAAATGAACAAGCGCAGACGGTTGCTCGTTTCGCCATTCATTGTAATGGCGCTGTTTTTTATTATGGCATTTGCTGAAGATGAGCAGAATCAACCCAGCGGTCAAACTGTCTATGTTATACAAGTAGAAGGACTTATAGATAATGGCTTGCACAAGTATATTCAAAGGGGGATAAATCTGGCAGAGAGTAATAATGCTGCAGGTATAATATTGCACATGGATACGTTCGGTGGACTTGTAGATGCTGCAGATAAAATCAGAAAAAATTTACTCGCTACAGATGTACCTACAGTGACTTTTATAGACAGCAACGCTGCTTCGGCAGGAGCTTTGATCTCTTTTGCTACAGATGTTATTTTTATGGCACCTGGTGCATCAATCGGTGCTGCTACCGTTGTAGATGGCGGGGGTACCAAAGCAGATGAAAAAATGCAAAGTTATATGCGTGGGTTGATGCGCTCAACAGCCGAAGCTACCGGTCGTAATCCACGAATTGCTGAGGCCATGGTTGATGAAAATATTGAGGTGGAAGGAATTAGCCCGGCCGGATCGCTTTTAACCCTTAGTACTTCTGAGGCCGTTGAGCTCGGTATGGCAAAAGCCGAGAAGAGACTATTAGCTGAAGTGATGGCAGCAATGGAGTGGAGTAATAAAGAAATGATATACGTTCAGGAAACTACTGCTGAGAAAATCCTGCGTTTCTTTGCGCATCCTGTAATGAGCAGCATCTTAATGATGATGATGCTTGGTGGCTTATATTTCGAGTTACAATCACCCGGCGTAGGTTTCCCGGGTGCAATGGCATCTATGGGAGCTATTATGTTCTTCGCGCCACTTTACATAATGGGATTTGCTCAGCCATGGGAAATCATTCTCTTTTTTCTTGGAGTTGTTCTGATAATTACGGAGATATTTTTCCTGCCCGGGTTTGGAATTCCGGGAATTCTTGGGGTAACCCTGTTAATATTTAGTCTTGCTGCATCCATGATAGGTAATGTTGGATTTACTTTTCCTGCACTCGAACATATGACTCCTGCAATTTGGACGCTGGCAATTACATTAATATTGAGTATTTTAATGTTGTCATCCCTCGGAAAGTATTTACCGCATAATCGTATGTTTAAAAAACTTGTTTTAGTTGATTCTACGAGCAAAGAGCAAGGTTTCACATCTTCTGAGTCAAAAGATTCATTACTTGGAAAAGAAGGTGTAGCTATTACAGCATTGCGTCCCGCCGGTATTGCTCTGATTGATGATCAACGCGTGGATGTGGTGTCTCAGGGGGATTTCGTGGAAAATGGAGCCCGCGTAAAAGTGGTAAATACAACATCCAGCAGGGTCATGGTCAGCCGAATATCATCCTAACATATTATTTGTGTGATTTGACGGGCAAAACGCTATTTTTGACAAAATTTCTATTATAAACCATAAACTAAATATTCAATGGAAGATCTGATTCCTTTTCTAATCATAGGTGGTACATTATTTTTTGTATTTCTGTTTCTCTACTTTGTACCGGTAGGGTTATTTATTACAGCATATTTCTCTGGCGTTAAGGTCTCTATTTTCGGGGATCTTGTTGGTATGAGGCTTCGTAAAGTTCCTCCGGGACCTATCGTAAAAGCCTCAATCACAGCACACAAAGCAGATTTACAGCTTTCCATTCCTAAATTGGAAGCACATTATCTTGCTGGAGGTAATGTAAACAAAGTTGTACAGGCTCTAATCTCGGCCGATAAAGCGAACCTTGGTTTGACTTTCGAGCGAGCAGCAGCAATTGACCTTGCAGGACGTGATGTTTTTGAAGCTGTTCAGATTTCGGTTAATCCAAAGGTAATTCAAACTCCCATTATTACCGCTGTTGCCAAAGATGGTATTCAGGTAAAAGCCAATGCTCGCGTAACAGTTAGAGCCAACCTGGAAAGACTTGTGGGTGGTGCTACAGAAGAAACCATTCTTGCAAGAGTTGGTGAAGGTATTGTAACCACAGTTGGTTCTGCCGATGACCACAAAAAAGTACTTGAAAATCCAGATCAGATTTCAAGAGTGGTGTTAGACCGCGGACTCGATAGTGGTACTGCTTTCGAAATCCTTTCTATTGATATCGCTGATGTTGATGTGGGTAACAACATTGGTGCTGCCCTTCAGATTGATCAGGCTGAGGCAGACCTGAAAGTAGCACGTGCTAAAGCAGAGGAAAGAAGAGCGATGGCGGTTGCAGC
>SLDG01000132.1 GCA_007125355.1 Balneolales bacterium
CTCAAGGCCATGAACCCGCACAGCGTAGAATGGATAAAAGTAAAAGGCCATTCAGGCGATCCACTCAACGAACGCGCAGACCGTTTAGCGGTTGAGGCTTCTAAGAAGTGGTGAAATAAATTGGGATGTATCAAAAAATGAAAAAAGTCTTTTTGCTTCCTTTTCTCATCCTGATGACAGCAAGCCTTGCATTGATGTCATTTTACTATTTCGACAATGCTATACGCTGGGAAAGTGTTCCAATACATTTATTCATCAGTTTTTGTGGATATGCTGCTGTAGTTTCATTATCGATTTTACTGGCTTACAAGGCACCTGCTCAATTCAAAAAAATAGCGGGCATAGTGAGTACGATTATCATTTTGTTTTCTGTTGTTTGGTTTATTTTCCAACATCTCACAACATTTATTGGGTTTCTTTTCTGGTCAGATGAAGTAACTTTTTCGGGTTTAATTTCCTATATATCGGTTTTACCTGAACTTTTGAAATTCTCCGGTATCTCTTCCTCATTTTTCTTTACTCTTGCAATTTTCGTAGTAACTTTACTATTTATTTCTTTTGGATTTTGGGCGTATCACCTCTACCACTTTTATGTTTCACCTTTCTCATTGAGTAACAGGTTTTACAAAGTAATCAAAATATCATCTGTAGTATGCACTTTACTGTTTATAGCATACGGCTTTTTTATTTACCATTATACAACGGCAGGCCTGCGTGGAGAACCTTTTGCCGATGCTTTTCGAAGTGAACGCATTTACGATTTTCGATTTAAACCAACCACGCCAAATGTGGCTCTGCAAATTGAAGCCCACGAACGATTTCTTGAAGAGTTAGAACTGCCCGAAAACCCGCCCAACGTTATATTAATAATGCTCGACGCTGCTCGTGCAGACCACATGTCGATATATGGTTACGAAAGACAAACAACACCATTTCTCGATTCCCTGTATCAAACTGGTAAGGTGCATAAAACTGAATTTGCGGTTTCTACCTGTTCTCAAAGTGAATGCGGGATAAGTGCTATGCTCTCCTCTGCATTTTATTCCCGTATACACCAAACGAATTACAAAGTACAAGAGGCACTTTCAGATGCCGGATATTCAACCCATTTTCTCTTATCCGGCGACCATTCCCGTTTGTACCCGTTTATGCGCCGATATTATGGTGACAGGCTGGATGCTTTCAAAGACGGGTTTGATTTTGACGGATATCCTACAGACGACAAAATGTTAATTCATTTTCTGGAAGAAAGCGCTCAAAGTAATCTTCAAACGCCTGCCATGTTCTATTTTCATCTAATGAGTACGCATATTTTAGGTGCACGTTACTCTAAGTTTGATGTCTTTGAACCAAACGATTTTCACGCTCAGGGACATCTGATAATTCGTGGACGTTTTTCAGGATTAAATGACTCCGAAAAAGAAATACTCATTAATAATTACGATAATGGAATGCGGCAAGCCGACCAAATTATCAAGCTACTTTTTGATTCTTTAGAACGTAACGGCCTGCTTAAAGACGCCCTTGTCGTTATTACATCTGACCATGGCGAGGGGCTTGGCGACGGAAGAGTTTTTGGCCATGCACAACATATTCACCATTCAACCATCAGAATTCCATTGCTCATTTATTCAAGCAATGGTTGGTATGAAAATGAGCGAAGTTCCACATTTGGCAAACTGAGCGATATTGCGCCAACACTTTTTTCAGTAGCTGGCTTGCCCATCCCCAAAAGCTGGGAAGGGTATGATTTACTGAGTGATAAACGAACATATAGTCATCATTTGAGTACCTTTCAGGGAGGAAATCAGGCCGCTATAAAGTTGATTGGAGATGATTTCTTTAAATTAGATTACAACAGAACGAGCAACACATTCAGCATCTTCAACTTATCAAATGACCCAGATCAAATCCATGACCTTTACGGTACGCTGTCGCCTGATGTTGTTGAAGCGCTTAAAGAGGTGTATCGAAAAGAGTTTTAAACTCTGAGCTTGAAAAATGCTGGGTTAAATTGCAATCTGCATCCCAAAAATCTCAAAAAAATTACAGACCAAGCCTCTTCGATTGCAACGAGTTGAAAGTTTTATCCATACCATATTCTTTCCTTAGTTGCCTGAATTTATCTGCATTGGGATATCCTGCTTCAAAACATTCCCGGCTCATAGAAGCATCTTTTGCCAGGTATATTCTGCCGGAATACGACGTTGTGATTTCATCAAAATGTTTAAATAATGCACTGGTACCTGGTTTATTTTTGAAATCCATTGCAATACTGAATCCTTCCATCGGAAAAGAAAGCAGGTTTTCATTTTGTTTGCCATACAATTTCAGCACCGCCAGATAACTTATCAACTCGTGTTTTTTCATGGCTTTAAACAACGCTTTGATGCCGTCAAAGCTCGACTCCAAAGGGAAAATAACCTGAAACTGCCTGAAACCAGAATCACCATAAAGTCTGTTCCAATCTCTGATTTTATCCAGTGGAAAGAAAAACGACTCTGCGGTAATCTTTTGGTTTGAGGATTCTCTTCCCACCAGATTATAGTAGAGCGTATTGAACACGCTTATAGTACTGTCGTTTAGTAAAAATGCCGGCACAAAATCACTAACCGAAATAGCTGGTTTAGGATGATAATCAAGGTCACCATCACCGGCAAAGGCTCCTGTTTGAATAACTGCTCTGCCCATTGATTCTATGTCACAGGATGTATCAACCCACGCCACAGAATAATCTGATTCATCCTTTTTCATGAAGAAGTCTATAGTATCTTTCAAAGAAGAAGTACGATGAACATTTTGGATTACATTCCTTGACTTAACCTTCATCAGTTTCAATTTCACATCAGAAATAATTCCGGTGAGTCCCATCCCCCCGCAAGTGGCTTGAAATAAGTCAACGTTTGAATCCCTAGAGCAGCTAACACAGCTTCCGTCAGGGAGTACGAGCGTTAAAGATTCAACAGACTCAGAAAAGGATCCTTTTTTGTGATGATTTTTACCATGAATATCAGCAGCTATAGCTCCGCCCACGCTCACCTGCTTCGTTCCGGGCACCACTTGGGGAAACCATCCCCTTGGAAGAAACTGATTTATAATATCCTCTATTAGCAGTCCGGATTCACAATGAAGTAAGCCCGAATCAGAATCGAAATCGTAAATTTTATTTTGGGTTGATGTCGAGATTATAGTATCTGATAATGGCGCATCACCATAACTGCGGCCATTCCCAAAAGTGATTTTTTGTTGTTCAGAATCCAGTGTTTGGAGATTTTGCAATATTGCAGATAGCTCAACCACCCGCGCCTCATGAACCGGATAATTTCCCCAAGATGATATGGTTTTCTTTTTGTTCAATGTATAGTGGGGATGAATTGACTATTTTAATACCTTTTGAGATTGAGAATAACAAATATCAAGCAATCTCTAACTTTCTACTTTTCAACAGTTTTGTAATACGCTTAATACTTTTGAGCTCAATTTCATTTTTGCGAACAGCAAGTGATTCGTTGATTCGTTTTAGGGTTTTTGCGTCCTCATAAATTGATTCATCACTAATTTTCCCCCTTTCTATTAACCAACTTATTACTTCTTTCCAACTCCATAGCATAGTTTTTGTAGTTATGCCTGCAACTGGAAGAGGAAAATTTCCACCACCCCTGCTTCCGCTAATAAGCTGTTGAATAGATTGCCTGCTTCTTTTCAAACGTCGAGCTATTTCTGCACTAGTTACCAAATCTGAGGGTTCTACTCGTTTTACGCTTAACTTTAACCCAGTGTTTTCTACTTGTATAATGGCTGATAATACAGCTTTTTCTAAGCTTTCGGATTCACGATCAAAATCCAAATAGGCTATTCCATTTCGAAATGAAAGCAATGCGTCATCGCAACCTGCTTCAAAAAGAGCATCTTCCAACTGCTCTGTCAAAACCGGTACAGTCTCAATTATTAGTGTAAATACAAAAGTTTTCATGGTAGCTCTTTTTTTAACGATGTTCGCATTTTTTTACGGCGCGAATAATTTGTCTTGCGTGATTCTCCGGTACTCTCGGAGTGCTCCAAACAGAAACCAAGCAACCCATTCGAGAAGACTCAGGGCATTTCAACCGTCCCCATGCGTGCGAGGATTTTCCAGCCTCTTCTAATATCCAGTTTTTATTGAGGGCGTATTCTATTGCCTTTTGTACTTCTTTATTTGGATGCTTTTTTGTCAAATTAATCTAAATGTAACCATTACTAATATAACATTATATGTTGACTATTGTTAACATTTTTTGAGTTTAAAACGTATAGTCTTGTTGCTTTGATATCCTTTATGTACAAGTGATATTATCATCATAAATAAACATACCAAACCAGAGAACCGACCCAACAAATCGTTATCAGCTGTATGGTTTTATTTTCGAGCATGATGTCGGTAGGGTTTCCGCTTTTTTCTTCTTTAAAGACAATTAAAGCGTACTTAATTAAACCTGCGATAACAAAAAAGGCTGTTAAGGTCAGGCTGTAGCCTTCACGTAAACTTCCGAAATCTGAGAAAATGGTCCACATCACATAAAAAACTGCCGCAGAAACCGCCGAAAGCAGAATTATGGAATCAATCACTTTAATATTGTAAATAGAAGCCACGTATCGGTTTGAGACTTGGGTTCGGCTGTAGATTAACACATCATCCCTTCGCTTGGCAGTTATAAGCAGTAA
>SLDG01000010.1 GCA_007125355.1 Balneolales bacterium
AATTCTGTCTGGACCAGAGATTACGGACCGTTTTGGATTGCAAATGAAGATCATCAGGTAAGTATTGTTGATTTTGTATATAACCGTCCGCGTCCGCTTGATGATGCTATTCCCGAGCAACTTGGCTTACAATTGGGAATTCCTGTATATGGGATGGTTTTAATTCATACCGGCGGTAATTATATGACTGACGGATGGGGTATCGGAGCATCAACGGATTTAATATTTGAAGAAAATGGTGATGTGAATATCAATGAAGACACCGTCTTAAGCCGAATGAAAGCATACATGAATATCGACACCTATCATGTAACCATAGACCCTCAGGCATCTGCGATTAAGCATATCGATACCTGGGCTAAATTTCTGGATACCGATAAAATTTTGATTGCCAGAGTTCCGCCTAATCATCCCCGATATGAACAGCACGAACTTGTTGCTAATTATTTTGAGAGTCAGCCCAGTTCTTATGGCACCAATTATCAGGTATTCAGGGTTGATACTCCTAACGGGCAACCTTACACAAATTCCTTGATTGTGAACGAGAGGGTCTATGTTCCTTTGATGACAGGCGCGCAAAACACGCTATGGAACCAGGCGGCTATAGAAGCCTACGAAGAAGCCATGCCCGGATATGAAGTACTCGGCTTTTTTGGCAACCCGGGGTTTAACTGGAATTCAAGCGACGCATTACATTGCCGGGTAAAAGAAATACCGGATCGCGGGATGCTTCACATGCATCATAAACCCATTTCAGGAGTGCAGGAGTATCAGGACATTTTCGACTTTGAAATTACGATTATCCCTTACAGCGGTGAGCCGGTTATTCAGGATTCCCTCTTCTTTATCTACAGTTTTAACGAAGCTCCGTTTGATACACTTACACTCACTCAATTGGAAGACTTTCAATACAACGCCTCGCTGCCTGTACCACCATCAGGGGGAGAAATTACATACTACTTTTACGCTGCTGATGAATCGGGGCGACAGGAGAATTTCCCTTTGATCGGAAGAGAAGGAGCGCGTTCATTTGTAATTGAAGGCACATCAGTAAACATCCCCCAAAACGAACAGCCACAAATACTTGAACTTGCACAAAACTATCCGAATCCGTTCAACCCAACTACTACCATCCCATATACAATTGAAGAAACGGGTTTGGTTAATCTGAGTGTCTTTGACCTGCTCGGACGACAAGTTGCTGTACTTAAAAATGAGGTAATGGCTCCCGGTTCATACAGTGCAAATTTTGATGCCTCTTCGCTATCGAGTGGTTCTTATTTCTACAGGCTGGAGTTTACTTCAGATACAAGCGGGAAAAAAGTACAGACAAGAATTATGACATTGGTGAAATAACCTCATCCGGGTTATCCCCTGTCTGCAACTTCTTTAATCCACTTCACAAAATTGGTGCGGGAATAATTGGAATATCCCTTGTTCCTGTACACAATTTGTCTGTTTTTATCTATTACGAATGTTGTTGGTATAGCTGCCGAATCAAGCGGCTGAGGCAATATGTTTTGTGGGAAAAGATTCTGCACAGTGAACCCTCTCAATTCCATGTATTCATCGGCATGAGCGGGCACATTATCCAGCGAAAGCAGCAAAACGGTGATGTCTCCCCTGTCCTGCACTTTGGTATGCAAAAGTTCAATACCGGGATTTGTCTGTCTGCACGTACCGCACCATGTCGCCCAAAACCCAATAAACAGTACCTGATTTTCGAAATCTGCAAGCCTTATAGTATCACCATCTGATGTAAATAAAGGAGCGTTTAGTGCTTCTTCCGTTAAAAACGGCCCTCGTATTTCTGTTGGCGGCTCGGAGTCGAACCATCCCTTGGAAATCACAAACTCAGTTATGTTATGACGCAATGGCCCGAGCGCCAATGCGACAAATAAAAGTACGATAACCGCTATTAGCAGATGCTTCTTTTTTTTCATTTGTAGTGAAAGTAGTTCGAGATAGTTGTCCTTACAAAATAAAAAAAGACAAGCTTCATGGGCAACTTGTGGCAAGCATTTAGGCTGGTTTTTGTTTTGAGGTGCTGGCATATTGTTTTTCCGCTTATCTGTTTATTTGTAAATACATCCCCAAAAAAGTGTTTTAAAAGTATCGTCATTCTGCCGCGTCCCGAGCATCGGGGAGCGGCGCGGCGGCATGAATAGTTACTAATATCTCGTTCGCTTCCCGCCGCATAGTCGATGGATTGGATGCACTATCAAAGAGTACTTTTTAAGCCACTAATGCCAGACCTCCGTCTTCGCTATGCTACACTCCCCGATAATTGGGACACGGCAGGACAAGCCCGAATACCTTGTTTTAATTGCAAAAAAATCAACCATTTTTGCCCATGGCACACAGTAGAGACGCAAGATTTTGCGTCTCTACCTTAGCCTGAAATGGGTAGCTTTATAATAACTTGAAAGCACTATCATAGCTGGTTTGACTACATGCCGGGATGGTAATAACGCCTGGTGTAAATAAATTCACAATACTCCAGCACCTAAAATAAATGGACAAGCCGCACAAGCAACTTGTCCATTAAGATACTTTCGATAAACCGAAAATCACTAATTAGTAGCGATAATATTCAGGTTTAAAAGGCCCTTGTTGGCCAATACCAAGATACTCTGCTTGATCTTGTGTAAGTTCATCAACTTCAACGCCGATTTTCGATAAGTGGAGTTTTGCCACTTTTTCATCGAGGTCTTTTGGAAGTACGTGAACATCAAGGCTGAATTCTTCCGGACGAGTCCATAGTGCAATCTGAGCCAGCGTTTGATTAGTAAAGCTGTTACTCATAACAAAACTCGGGTGTCCTGTAGCGCATCCCAAATTCACGAGGCGTCCTTCTGCCAACAAATAAATGGTATTGCCATTTGGAAGCGTATAAGAATCAACCTGATCCTTGATGTTTTCTTTCTTTCCATTGGCATTTAACCACTTCACCTGAATTTCAGAATCGAAATGGCCAATGTTACATACAATGGCTTGATCTTTCATAACCTCAAAATGCTCAGCACGGATAACATCCTTACAGCCTGTAGCAGTAACAAAAATATTACCTTCTTTGGCGGCATCATTCATTTTCTTCACTTCGTAGCCATCCATTGCAGCTTGTAATGCGCAAATCGGATCAATTTCGGTAATGATTACTCGTGCGCCATACGACCTGAGGTTCGCGGCCGAGCCTTTGCCCACATCCCCATAACCTGCAACTACAGCAACTTTACCGGCAATCATAACATCGGTAGCTCTTTTGATACCATCTACCAAAGATTCGCGGCAACCATAGAGGTTATCGAACTTCGATTTTGTAACTGAATCATTTACGTTGATAGCAGGGACCTTTAGTGTACCATTTTTTGCCATTTGATAAAGCCTGTGCACACCGGTAGTGGTTTCTTCAGAAAGCCCCTTGATACCTTCGAGCAATTCAGGGAAGTCGTTATGCACCATTGCGGTTAAGTCACCACCGTCATCCAGAATCATATTCAATGGCTTTCCATCGGGGAAAAACAGTGTTTGTTCAATACACCAGTCAAATTCTTCGTCCGTCATTCCCTTCCAGGCATATACGGGAATTCCCGCTGCAGCTATGGCTGCGGCTGCATGGTCTTGTGTGGAAAAAATGTTACATGACGACCATGTCACTTCTGCACCAAGTTCAACAAGTGTCTCAATTAGTACCGCTGTTTGCACTGTCATGTGCAGGCAGCCTGCAATACGTGCGCCTTCTAATGGTTTAGAGGCACCGTATTCTTCTCTTAATGCCATAAGGCCGGGCATTTCCGACTCAGCAATTTTTATTTCTTTTCTGCCCCAGTCTGCAAGACTTATATCTTTAACTTTATAGGGTAATTTTTCTTTGGTCTCAATCATAAAAATAATTCAGTTATTCGTTTAAATAATAGCTTTATAAAATAAGGTTTTTTAATGTGTTATTCAATAACGGTGAAACCCACTAAAAAGCATTTAGCATCGTTTTTAACTTTCACAATCAAACGGCTGAACGGAATATATCGTTCTGCCACTGCTGTTTTAAAATTCATGAAAAAAAACTAATTTGAGTCTTTGAATATTAGAAGGATTTGAAAATTCTTCTTTATTCTGTTTTAAAAATAGATTATGACATCACCCTATATAAAGCCTGTTGCTTTTTGTTGCCTTTTACTGACCATCTTATTGCTCAGTAGCTGTGGTTCTAAGAAAACTACGGTGAAAAATGGCGCGGTATTTCAAACCGGCGAAGCCAGCTGGTACGGTCAAGGTTTCCATGGTAATCAAACCGCTAACGGCGAGCGATACAATCAAAATGCTCTGACTGCCGCGCACCGTACGCTACCTTTTAACAGCATCGTCCGTGTCGTAAATCTGGATAACAATAAGTATGTTGACGTTCGCATTAACGACCGTGGCCCCTATGTTGGCGACCGAATCATAGACCTGTCCAGAGCTGCTGCCAGCCGTATTGACATGATTAACTCCGGAATTGCTAACGTCAGGCTAATAGTTCTTGAATCCCCCGAACAAATCGACCGAAACCGGCATAGTTACGAAATTTTTACGGTTCAGGTCGCATCTTTCGATAACCGGCGGGAAGCTGAACAGCTTGCCTTAAGAATTCGAAACGGATGGATAGAGCAGGCAACAGTTAATAACAGACAGGTTTTCAGGGTGTA
>SLDG01000034.1 GCA_007125355.1 Balneolales bacterium
ACCGCCAAAACGTGGTGAAATCAGGAATATCATTGTCTAAGTTGATGCCAACAAAGCGTTGAAAACTCAGCCGGTCAATCAGCTGATCTTCGAGTTGTGGGTTGCTTAAATTAAATAATGAATGTAAAAACAGCGCTTTGACCATCCAGCTTACAGGCTTGCGAGGACGACCTCCCTTGGTCTTGCTGGTCTGATCACCGAAAGTTTTTGATAAATCGGCTGCCAGTTTATGAGTTGTTCAATTTGAGCAAGCTTGGCAGCCATTTGCGAAGATTTGCGCCTGCGGGCCAGCAATTCGTCTGAAAAACCAAGTTGATTTGATGTGTCCATATCTGTAATATTATCAGTATTATAAGCTTGGTATAAAGTACGAATAAGTCTGGCTATAATCAAGTTTATACTCAATAATATTAACCCTTTATATCAGACTCATATGCCGAAGGGGTTTTGCAAAGCTTTCCATAACAGATAAAAAATGTTCTTACAAAGTTATTACATTGATAATACGAAAAGAACAGAAAAAAAGTATTAAGAAAGATGAAATTATTAATTGACGGCTAACTAATTGCCAGGCAACAATCTAATCCACCCAAAATAACCAATTGCGCACAAATCACAAGTTATTGGTGCAGAGATGGTTAATAAATACCTGATTATGCCGCATTAAAAAGCCCCTCACAACTAATCATGAGGGGCTCAATGACCAATAAATTATTCGCATCTAAAAAATCGAGTGCTATCCTACTTAACCAGCATCATTTTCCTGGTTTCAGTGGCAGCGTTTGTTCGCAGGGTGTAGAAATACATTCCTGAGGAAAGGTTTGAGCCATCGAATTTGACTTGATGAAATCCTTGTGAGTACGTGCCGTTTGCGATGGTTTTTACTCGTTGGCCGACACTGTTGTACACATCAATCCTAACATCATTCGCATCGTTTAAACTGAAACCAATGGTTGTAGTTGGATTGAATGGGTTTGGATAGTTCTGGATTAACTCAAAATCAGTTACAACTTCCGGTGTTGGAATATTTACTGTTGTTCCAAGCTTAAAGGAAGCTACAAAACTGGATTGAACATTTTCCGGTGCGCTAATTACAAGTTCACCTAACGTAAGTGTTCCATCGAAATCGCCACTTAGCATTAACTCGCCATCATTAAATGCTGTATATGATAAATCAAGTGGCTGCGTAACTAATGGCTGTTGTTCGCCCATTCGTACCCGATCCAGACTTTGGCTACCGGTGCTTTCTATTTGATTGGCCCAAAGAAAGTTTCCATCGGTATCATATTTGGCAATGAAGAGATCATTTACCGAATCGGTCACCAGCGTTACTTCGTTATCCTCATCGGCTTCAAAAATGATAAACTCTCTGAAACTGCCAAGAATAAATACATTGCCTTTCGGATCTACGGTTATTTTGTTGGCATCAACAGCGGGGCCTTTTCCAAACTGTTTTGCCCATAGAATGGCTCCATCAATTTCATATTTGGCGATAAAACCTTCTATTTCGGATTCTGCTGTCAATATGATATCATCTTGCGGATTCTCACCGGGGAATAGTACAGAATCACTAAATCCGCCGACCACAAAGAAATCGCCGTCATCTAAAGTGGCAATATCATTCCCGATTGCCTGATCCCCACCACCAATAAAATTGGCAAAGTACCATTCACCGTTTATATCGTAACTGATGACAAACGTATCATTCGCTCCTGTGTCGTTATTCCAGGTAATATCGGAATCGGGCAGTTCCATCACACCCTGACCAATAACTCCCAGCACATTCAGGTAACCAAGGGCATCCACAGAAATGGCGGTGGCGTAATCAAAATCGGGTGTTCCGGTAGTTGATACCCAAAATGGTTCACTTCCATCTGTATCGAGAGATGCCAAAAAGAAATCACTCTCACCAACAATTGTGGTTTGTTCCCCGAATAAATTTGATCCTGCAACAGCACCTGCTACATAAGGATAATCTTCTGTATCGAGCATGATAGAATTAGCAATATTGCGGTCGATGGCCAGCGTATTGGGTGCACCGGTGCTTCCGCTGTTTCCGCCATCTACCCACATCAGCGCTCCGTTAGTTGAATATTTGGCAACAAACATTTCGAAATTGAGGTTTTCGTCATCTCTGCCATCGGTTAGGGTTTGAAGAGGATTTCCATCTTCATCCAAAAAATGGAGTTCCTTAACAAATGCCCCGGCTACGTACACATTTCCCTGGCTATTTACAGCAAGAGAAAGGCCACCATCAAGGGAAAAGTGATCCGGAATATTTGTGGCACCGGCAGCCATTCTGGCCCATAAAGGCACGTTATTGGCGTCCATTTTTGCCACGAACATATCAAAACCGTGGGAGCTGGTGAGCGTGGTTGAGCCCCAGGTAAAACTTCCGGTAAAACCTCCGGTCAGGTAAGAATTACCTTGGGCGTCTTTAACAACCTGGGTGATTTGAGTTACATCAGAATCGCCAAATTGAAAAACTGCACTCGGGCTTATATCTATATTTTCCTTATTCCGTTTATTTGCAGCATGATTGATCTCCAGATTAAGCAAAGAAAAATTATCTACGCCATCCGGCTTGGAAAAGGATCGGGTAGTTTCAGCATTTTTTAATTTAACATTAGTGTGAAAGCCTTGTCCTGCAAAAGCAGTCGTATTAAAAAATAAACAGAGGATAACAGTAAGTACCCCCAGTTTGATTGTGTATATAGTTGTAGTTTTCATAGTATATGGTTATTTAGGGGTTGATTTTTTACGCTTCTTAAATTTTGGTTCAGTTTTAGGGTTTTTGTTTTGAGTGAAAAAGAACAGAATTAATCCGAAAAGGCATAAATAGGGAAAAGCCTGTGGGAAACGGCTGTACAATGAAGCATGGGTAGTGAGCGTAATATTTTCTGTTGAAAATCCAACACTGTACCAAGGCAATTTGCCATATACGTTTCCGAAAGGATCGGTAAAAAAACTGTACCCGGTTGTGGATGACTTCGCAATGGATCGCCTGGATTCAATGCTACGCAAGCGGGTGAAACTTTTCATTTCGTGGGCGGTGGTCGTGAAGGTATCTCCGAGAGGACTTTCGTTGGTTAATGCTGCAATAAATTGGACCTCAGAAGCGGTAGAATTGGAGGATGAAGACGTAAATAATAAATCCCAACAGATTATGGGACTCACATCTATGATGGATTGATTTTTCGTAGAAAAACGCAGCGAAGTCGGGCCGCTTCCTTCACTAATATGGGTTTCACCACCTAAATCAACAATTAAATTAGAGAGAACAGGAAAGGTTTCTGAAAGGGGGACGCGCTCCGTAAAGTGCATCAAGTTCTGCTTGCGGTACACTCTGAGTCGACTAATGTCCATGTTTTCTTCTAATGCCATCCATGCCAACTGAGGCGTTATCATAATCGCAGAATTATACACTTTATAATCGCGACCCAAATACTGTTGTAAAGAAGGAATTTGATGTAAACTTTCAGAATCAAAAGTGCCGGTCAGTAAGGGTGTTTCCCATTCCAGGACTTTTTGGAAAAGGTAGTTTTTTATTTCTTTAGAATCTTTGAAATCAGTTGGGATACCACCTTCCGGCCATACAATCAGATCGGTGGCTCCTGCTGCAATCAGTGAGTCCGAAACCGTAATGAGCTGCATAAATCCGATCTCGAAAAAATCCTCCGTTTCATAAGATGGATATCCTGACTGCACGACAGAAACCCGAATTTCATCCCCAAAAGAAGATGGAAGCGTTGATTTTACATACAGATTATAGAGCATCGGCGGAAGGAAAAACACCGAAAAAAGGATAGCGAACCGTTTACCCGAAAAAGCAAATAGTGTGGTCGGATTGATTTTGCGTAATTCAATTCCATCATCCAGCATACAAAAAATGAAAATATTCAAAGCTATCAGCCAGAATGAAATGCCGGTATATCCCGTAATATCGATGTATTGAATCAGCCAAGGCAAGGCAGCCTGATTCACATTGATGGATAAAATGGGTATTGCCAACATGCGTTCGATGATAAACCAATCAAATAGCGGCCAAATAAGAGGAAGCAGGAATAAACTTTTTCTGAATCCGAACTTTGATTTGAAAAGGTAAACAGCCCAAAATGGAATACTAAAAACCAGCGCGCCGATTGTGATTAGCAGAAATCCCCCTGAAAAAGAGTGCAGCACGAAAGCCGTTAAAACAAGTGATAGAAAGAGTGCAGAGAATACATACGTGTGCAAGAAAAAGTGAAGCGCCGATTCTGCTTTCTTCAAGCTGAAAAACAGAGGTACGAGGCAAAACCACGCAAGCGGGGATAATGGAACTCCAAAAACCTCGTTTGTAGCCAAGCCCAGCTGGATTCCGCCAATTGCACTTAGTGAAAGGCTTAAAAAAAGATTATTTGTATTAGTAGCATTCATATTCGGGGAACTATGGTTTTGCATTTATATATATTTTAAAGAACTGAGATATATCCTGTGTGCCAATAATCGATACTGATGTGCCAGTTTGATAATTAACCAATATTCAGAGGAGATATATAAGTAATTGTTTATATTCGCATATAAAATTTATGGTTAAAGTTATGTCTTCTATTAATTTTGATTGAATGAAGCATCTGATACTGGTTTTTTTATTAATCGGTCTTTGGACCTCAGGTTTTGCCAAAGGAGCGCCATTTAGCG
>SLDG01000027.1 GCA_007125355.1 Balneolales bacterium
AATGAAGCGGAATGAGGTTCAGGATCGGGGTCAGTATGAGAGCTACTACTATGACTGTCGTCCATTTCCGTGGTTTAATTAAAGTTTTAATGTTTCTCCGTCTTGCAGCGGCGATGCAAAGGTAAGACAGATAAATCTGTTTCTCAAGATTTTATGTTGGTTGTTGGGGATTTTGTTTGTATCAGTTGTCAGCAGCAATGTCATCCCGCAAGTGCCAGACACCATTGTTGAAACCACCTCTGATCTCAATGGCGCTGTGCGGGATCTTCCAGCTATGATATGGCTCTCTTGTATTATTAGCGTTAGTTGGTGGACATGTCTGCTTAGTTTGCCCGCTAACGCGGATTCGGGTATCTCGGAATAAAACCCTTGGAGGGTTTTGTGATTCAAATTTCTCAATCCTTTTCGATGAAACCCTCCAAGGGTTAAGCCTTTGGTATTTGTTTCATCAATGGGGATGAAATACGAATCTGGCAATATCGGCAATGGCTAAATTAATGGGGATACTGTTAAGAGAATTGGTGATGTCGACGCTGGTAGAGATGCAACGCATTGCGTCTCTACCAGGGGCGGAAATATCAATAAATAATAAATAATTATACATTTACATGCATCATAACGATCCACCTAAATATAAATGCGGGACGCAGCAGGATGACGAGGCTTTAATGAGTATCTATTAAAAAATGAAGTCTGAACTACATAGTCATGGTGTGCGGAATGCCGGCCCGGTGTTCGGCAAATAGCAACCAAGTTCATCCGGCATGTAGTCGAACCATTGGTGATTGTGGCAAGAATGAAATTAATACAACCAAGGAGTTCGAGCTTGTCCCGAGCAAACAGTGAGCGGGGCCGAAGGATTGGTGATATTGACTTCAATTATTGAGGAATTGCCCATTTCAGGCCATGGTTGAGACGCAAAATCTTGCGTCTCAACGGTGTGGCCATGGGCAACATTGGCTAGTTTGGTGGCATTTCAAGCAAGGGCCGCTGCTCCGCTCACCCTGACTCCTGATCATATTGCGGGTATCTGTTACACAGTGTGACGATGCTTTTTAAACTATAGTTCGCTTGTAAGCCGAGACGTTTCATGCAGCGTCCCTACAAATGATTTGGATTCATAGATGTTTATTGCACATCCCCAAATAGAATCAAGCTTTCAGGAAAACGTTGTGGTCGGGCTGGAAGCCGGGTTGCGTGAGATTGGCTTTGTAGCCCAGCGATATTAGGTATTGATAGCATTCTTTGGCTACGAATTCCTGTTCAAAAAGGCCGAATACGGCAGAACCGCTGCCGCTCATGGCTGCGTAAATTGCTCCGGAGTCGTAAAACTGGTCTTTCAGGTTGCCTATTTCAGGATATCTTGGGATGACAGCCGGTTCGAGGTCGTTTCTGAGCAGATAGCCCCATTCGTCGACAGGTGTTTCGGTCAGAAGTTCGTCTAAGGGGACAGCCGGCTCTCCCAACGGTTCGCAAAACTGATACGCTTCAGCGGTATTACTGTGAATTTCAGGCCAAACTGTAATGATGAATGTATCCGGTTGGATGGGAAGATAGTTCAGCTCTGTACCGGTTCCCGTGCCAATGGCGGTTTGGGCTTTAAGAAAAACGGGGACATCCGCACCAAGCGCAGAACCTATAGACACAAGCTGTTCTTCTGATGCGGGATTTCCATAATGTTTGTTCAATATCAACAGCATTACGGCGGCATTGCTGCTGCCGCCGCCCAATCCGGCTCCGGCAGGGATGTTTTTCTGGAGTATTATGCGGAAGTAGTCGGAGTATCCAAAAAAGCTGTTGAATGCGTGTATGGCTTTAATAATCAGATTTTGTTTGCCTGTGGGCAGGGACTCGTCATTGGTTTCTATCGTGGTTTTGTCGGCCTTAGAAACTTCCAGACGGTCGCTCCAGTCAATAAATGTAAAACCGGTTTCGATGTCGTGATAACCGTTGGGGAGCCTGTTTTTAATAAACAGTCCGAGATTAATTTTTGCATAACTGCGGGCGATGTAAACAGACATGGCTTGAATTTTAGACCGGGAGTATCATCACAAATACTCATCCTTAATTTTATCCATAAAAGCCAAAGCGGCTTCTCTGGTGTTTTCAATTTCCCCATCCAAAATGGCATCCTGAATGCGGTCTTTAATGTTTCCCACCGCAGGCCCGGGAGTAAGATTATACATCTCCATGATTTCTCTTCCGTCGATAGGAGGCTGGAAATTTCTGAGCCGGTCTTTTTCGTCTACAATGCGGACTTTCTCTTCAACCTCGTCGAAATTGCGGAGGTATCGTTTTACCTTATTGTCGTTTTTGCTCGTAATATCGGCGCGACAAAGTGCCATCAGGTCTTCGAAATCATTGCCTGCTTCGAATGTCAATCTACGGACGGCGCTGTCTGTAACTTCCTCGTTGGCTAATGCAATTGGCCTGAGATGTAACCTGACGAGCTTCTGAACATATTTCAATCGATGGTCAAGTGGTAATCCCATTTTCCGGAAAATGCGTTTTGTCATTGCCGCGCCCAAGCCATCGTGGCCGTGGAAGGTCCAGCCGTGCTCCGGAGAAAAACGCTGAGTGGCCGGCTTGGCGATATCGTGCATGATTGCCGCCCATCTCAGCCAGAGGTTATCTGATTTTTCAGCGACATTATCGAGAACTTTCAGCGTGTGCCAAAAGTTGTCTTTATGACGAACGCCGTTTACTTCCTTTACTCCATGCAAATCAACAAGCTCGGGGAAGATGTGTTTTAAAAGTCCGGTTTCGAAAAGGAGGCTGAATCCTTTAGAAGGGACAGGAGACAGGATGATTTTATTCAACTCAGACACAATACGCTCATTGGAAATGATGTCCATTCTGTGTGCCATATTTTTAATGGCATCAAGGGTCGTTTTTTCAATTTCGAAATCCAGCTGGGTTGCAAAACGTACTGCACGCATCATTCTGAGGGGATCATCGTTGAATGTTTTTTCAGGCTCAAGGGGAGTTTTGATGACTTTGTTCTTCAGGTCATTTAATCCCTCAAAAGGATCCACCAAATCGTACATAGAATCTTTGTTGAGCGACCATGAAAGGGCATTTATGGTAAAATCCCGACGTTCCTGATCATCCCTGAGCGTACCGTTTTCCACTACAGGTTTTCTGGATTGCCGGTTGTAGCTTTCTTTACGGGCACCGACGAATTCGAGCTCGTAATTTTTCCATTTTACCTGAGCTGTGCCAAAGTTTTTAAAAACTGCAATTTGCTTTGTCTTCAGTTTAGAAGCTACTTCCCTGGCGAGTTTTATCCCCGATCCGACAGTAACAAAATCGATATCCGGTTCTTCTGCTGCATCGAGGCGCTTAAGGTAATAATCCCTTACGTATCCACCTACAACATAAACAGGCTGCCCGGCCTCAAACGCGGCCTCAGAGATGGTCTCAAAGATAAATGTATGTTCAGTGTTGATGTGCTCCAAAATATATGCTTCGTGTTAAGCACATAAAAATACGGCAAATTAACTTGTAATGTAACGGGAAAATTTTGTTGATGGCTTACATAATATCATTTGGGAAACACAAAGCCACGAATGACACGAAGTTCACCAAGAGTGAAATGGGAAAACTTTTGATTTATAAACATACACCAACACCTTCGTTAACCTTGTGTCCTGGTGTCTTAGTGATTGCAAGTCCATGATTAGGTTAAGCGAATCATTTTTCCAATCGTTAACAAATCCCGATTACCCTTGAAATTATTTGTTGAGTATCCTATATTGAGTAAAGAGAGTATTTTATTATAATAAGAGAGTTGTAATATGGTTTCCTGCTTTTTAATACTACTTGTTACCTGCAGGAAGACGCGATTAATATTGGAAATACAGCTACAAAAAGGGGATAAATCAGAGTGGATACAGTAGCCCAATTAATAATTACGATTAGCCTTACATCTGATTTAGCTTGTCATTTATCATTATCTACAAAGACAAGACGTTCAATACATTCCCTAAACTTGGTGTGACCAATACATTTTTAACTTTTCAAATTACCTTAGTTATGAAAAGACTTAAACTATTTATTTGCTTATCACTTATGGTGCTTGTCGCTTCGATGACACATGCACAAATTGACAAAACTGAATCTCTGTTTTTAGATAATTCAGTTCCTCATTCAGCATCATCGGCGGCAGTTGTTGTTGTAGATGCTGAAGATTTAACGGATACCGAATCAGCGACGCTTAGTCTCCTTATTGGATACGGAAAAGACCCGGCAGTAGTTGATTCGGAAAATGCCGACTATAACACATTACAGGCTTACGATTTCATTGCCGCCAGTGAGGACGGAGCAATGGCAGCAGGAGTAATAAATGAGCTTATTTCAAATGGAAAAAAGGTGTGGCTGTTAAATAATGCAGCATTGACACTTGGAGGGGAATGGTCCTCTACTTCCGTATCTAATAATTACAGGAGACTAAAGATAGAACAAAATCAGGTGTTTCTGGATGGCTATCGTTCAGACATATCATTTACGGTACAGGAAACTGGTGCGGCATGGTTTATCCAAAGTGACTACCCTGCAGGATGGACGATATTGGGTCGCAATACGCAAGGCGATCACCGAAAGACACTACTATACCGCGAGCATGGCAGTGGCGGGAAGGGACTTATCTACACTTATAATCCTTCTCAGA
>SLDG01000146.1 GCA_007125355.1 Balneolales bacterium
GATGCAACTGCAAAAGAGCGACTCAAAAAAGTACTCGGACTTGATGATTCATTTGAAATCATGTTTCTGCAAGGCGGAGCGAGTTCGCAATTTATGATGGTTCCATTTAACTTTTTGGATGAATCTTCCTCTGCCGATTACATCATAACCGGAACATGGTCTAAAAAAGCTATAAAAGAAGCTAAATTGTTCGGGAAAGCGAATGTGGCGTTCAGTTCAGAAGACTCAAACTTTTCAAGAGTGCCAACAAATACCGACTTGAATTTAGATTCCAATGCTCGTTATGTTCACTTTACATCCAATAATACCATTTTTGGCACCCAATTCAGGAATGAACCAGAAACCGATAATGTTCCGTTGGTTTGCGATGCTTCTTCTGACTTCCTTAGCCGTCCTTTAGATATTAAAAAATATGGGATATTTTACGCCGGGGCTCAGAAAAATGCAGGTCCCGCTGGTGTTACAATCGTTGTAATAAAAAAAGATTTTCTCGAAAAAGGCAAAAAAGAGGGTATCCCAACTATTCTAAATTATAATACGCACGTGGGAACCATGTTTAATACGCCTCCCGTTTTCGGGGTGTACATGTTTAATCTCGTTTTGGAATGGATACTCGCACAAGGCGGACTTGAGGAAATGGACAAAAAAAATCAGCAAAAAGCCGCGCTGCTATACAACGAAATCGACAAAGATGATTTCTACAATGGCACAACTGAAGTTGCTTCACGTTCATTGATGAATGTGACATTCAGGCTTGGTTCAGAAGAGCTCGAAAAAACGTTCCTCAAAGAAGCTGTTACCCATAATCTCAAAGGACTAAAGGGGCACCGCAGCGTAGGCGGCATCCGTGCCAGCATTTACAACGCCTGCGAGTATGAAAGCGTAAAAGCTTTGGCAGATTTCATGGCTGATTTCAGAAAGAGGGCGTGACAGACATCACTCTGCTAACGGAAAATTAAATTGTAGAGAGATTTATCGGGTTGTAGTATTTTATAGTAAAAATTGTCGTTTGGAAATAATGTATCAGTAGTCGTAATTCTGAATGCAATGCAACGCCACTTACTAAACCATGGACAGCACAATCCTTCTCGATTTAATAGACAGAGCTGAAGACAGCACTATTCAGTTGAAGCAGAATATTACAAGTCCTGCTCAGCTTACGGCAGAATGCGCGGCATTCTCAAATGCAAAAGGCGGCCATATTATAATTGGCGTTGCCAACGACAAGTCTATTACCGGCCTAACGGACAACGACATTGACCGTTTAAATCAAATGGTATCGAATGTCAGTGAACAACATATAAAGCCACACATTGCACCATTTACCGAAGTCTGTAAAGTGGATAATAAAAAACTGATGGTGATACATGAGGAGGAAGGTTTGAGTAAACCCTATGCCACAAATGAGGGAATTTACTGGACGAAAAAAGGAGCAGATAAAAGAAAATTATCTCAGGAAGAATTACAGCGGCTTTTTCAAAGCTCTAACAGGCTATATACTGATGAGCAAATAATGCATGAAACAACTATTAAGGATTTGGATCGTGTATTTTTCAGTGAGTGGTATGAAGAAACATATGAGGAAGCACTCGAAGAGAGCGATCTCAATTTGCCTGATATTGTCAGAAACTTGCGATTAGGTAATGGGGAAAACCTGAATCTTGCCGGCCTGTTACTTTTTGGCAGGAAGCCCAATTTGTATAAACCTGCTTTTCTTGTTAAGGCGGTTTCATTTTTTGGAAATGACCCAGCCGGTTCAGAATACAGAGATAGTGAAGATATCAAAGGAAATTTAATGACGCAGTACAAAGGCACTGTTAGCTTTATTCTCAGAAATCTTCATAAAAAACAAAATGGCAAGGGTTTTAATACAGAGGGTGATCCCGAGATTCCCAAAATTGTTTTTGAAGAACTTGTTGTTAATGCTCTGCTACACCGAAATTACGATATCAATGCTCCTGTATTGGTGTTTATTTTTGATAAGCGGATAGAAATTACCAGTCCCGGGAAACTTCCAAACAGCCTTACTGTTAATAATATTCGGTCAGGTGTATCGGTAATTCGGAATCCTATTCTTACATCATTCGGTTCTAAAATACTGCCGTATCGCGGTGTGGGCACAGGAGTCAGAAGATCCTTAAAAAACTATCCTGATATTGATTTTGTGAATGATGAGGATGCAGATCGATTTACAGTAATCATCAAACGGCCAAATCACTAAAATACCCGCTTTCTTAAACGGTCTTTTCATCCATTCTTGGTATATTCCATATATAGAGGATAGACGAGCAGTATTGCGCATCAACCTAAAGATTATCTGTTATTTATGGTTTTTGGGGATGTCAATTCAGCTCAGAAAATGAAAGTATTTTGAAATCAAGAATCAGCCTGGTTTTTTGTTCGACAAAACCGGCCGGTATTATCTAATTATTGACGTTTAGAAAGTATTATTATGCCTAAAAATCCATTCAACACCGACGACGCGTTTCAGTTTGAGTCGCTTCTGAACGAAGATGACCGTATGATTATGGAAACCGCTCGTGATTATGCCCAGTCTAAACTGGAGCCCCGTGCCTGCAAAGGTAATCAAGAGGAAATATTTGACCCGGAAATCCCCAAAGAAATGGCCGAATTAAATCTTTTGGGTGTAACCATCCCCGAAGAATATGGAGGAATCGGCGCCAGTCATACCGCGTACGGACTCATAGCCCGCGAAATTGAGCGTGTTGATTCTTCCTATCGCTCATTTATGTCTGTACAGTCTTCTCTTGTAATGCACCCGATTAATGTTTTCGGTACCAAGGAACAAAAAGAAAAATACCTCCCGAAACTTGCCGCTGCTGAGTTAATCGGATGTTTTGGATTAACCGAACCCGACCACGGCTCAGACCCGGGTGGCATGAAAACCACCGCGACCAAAGTCGATGGCGGCTGGACATTAAACGGTGCCAAAATGTGGATTACGAATTCACCTGTCGCGGATATTGCGATTGTATGGGCGAAAGCCAAAAATACCGGCAGCGAAGATGGTGTAATCAGAGGTTTTATTGTAGAAAATGATTACGATGGATACTCTGCTCCGGTTACCCACAACAAAATGTCTCTTCGCGCATCACACACCGGTGAAATCATTCTTGAGGATGTGTTCGTTCCAGATGAGAATGCCTTTCCTGATATCAGAGGGTTAAAAGGTCCGTTTACGTGCTTAAACAGTGCCCGATACGGAATCGCTTGGGGTTCAGTGGGTGCAGCCGAAAACTGCTATCACCGCGCACGCCAATATGTGATGGAGCGTAAACAGTTCGGGCTTCCGCTTGCAGCCACACAGCTGATTCAGACCAAACTGGCGAATATGCTCACCGACATCACACAAATGCAACTGCTTGCGTGGAGGCTCGGAGACCTGAAAGATAAAGGCAAAGACCATCCGTCGATGACATCGCTGGCGAAGCGTAATAATTGCGGCAAAGCGCTTGAAATTGCCCGTATTGCCCGTGACATGCTCGGCGGGAACGGCATCACCGGCGAATACAGGGTCATCCACCACATGGTAAACCTTGAGTCAGTGAATACTTATGAAGGTACGTATGACATCCATGGGTTGATTCTTGGAAGAGATATTACCGGAATTCAGGCCTTTACAGCCAAGGGAAATAATTAACCCGGGATGATTAAGAAACTGCTCCGATGGCTGCTTTACATTCTTGGTGGAATTGTACTGCTTGTCTTCATTGCGGTTTTATCTCTGATTCGGCCGGATATTTCTGTTGAGCATCTGCTCGATAAGTACACAAACGAGACTTCCACCTTCCTTGAAGTTGATGGCATGGAAGTTCATATTATGGATGAAGGAGAAGGCCCCGCCCTTTTCCTCATTCATGGCACGTTCGCTTCTTTGCATACTTGGGATGACTGGACCGAGGTCTTAATAGACTCTTTTCGTGTTGTAAGACTTGATTTACCCGGTTTTGGCCTCACCGGCCCGCAACCTGACAATGACTATTCTGCGCGAGCCACACTTTATGTCTTTGAAGAAATCAGAAAATACCTGGAAATCGAATCGTGGACACTCGCGGGTAATTCACTCGGTGCGAGATTTGCAGCTGAGTACGCCAGGCACTTCCCGGAACACACAGATGGTTTGATTTTACTAAACGGAGCGGGAGGAATCGGAACCCCACCCCGACAGGAACCGGCTGTTAACGATACGACAAGTACCCGACAGTCTCAGCCGGCAACGAGACAGCGGCAACCATTGGTGTTCAGGTTACTTGGAAATCAATTTCTGAGAAACGGGCTGAGCGTAATGACTCCCAAATTTGCATTCCGTCACTCATTAAGAGAAGTCTATGCTGATCCCGATAAAATTGAGCCTGAAACCTTAACCCGCTATTACGAATTACTAAGAAGAAAAGGCAACCGCAGTGCTTTTCTGACTAGAAATCAAGGCCCTTTCACCGACCGGTCACACTTGCCTGAGCTTCCTCAAGGCGGCTATCTGCCCGAAATGGATATCCCCATTCTAATCATGTGGGGCGAACAAGACTCCTGGATTCCCGTGCAAACCGGAAGAAGGCTGCATAATGCCCTGCCCGCTTCCGAACTAATCATCTACCCAAACGCCGGCCATGTACCAATGGAAGAAATCCCCCA